>JANOIQ010000487.1:0-2237 GCA_031407835.1 Chitinophagaceae bacterium | reverse complement strand
ATGAAATCCTCCTGGCTCTGAAGACATTTTTTCCGCAAAATCAATAAACATCTGAGCTAAAGTTGAGCTACTCAAGGTAATTGTTATCGAGTGGTCATCCTTTATAACATGAATGTCGATTTGCCCAAACTCTTTCATATCAACCTCTTTTCCCTTTGGTCTTGAACCTATTTTAAAATGAGTAATCATATATTGAATTTTAATTATGACACAATCTCAAAGACTTAAATCTTTCACATCTTTTTTACTATCAAAAGATCCTGAACTGTATGACAAACTAAGGCCACTTGCAATAAATAAAGAAGGCGCTATTTTGCTCATGTTGGCGTCCCGAGGCTGACCGAGAATTTTTTTTGTATTGGTAAATCAAATTTTGTTGTGGCGGATTATTTTTCGGCTCCTTTTTTAAAAACAAAACAGGTTGCTAACCCATTTTAAGTTTGTGTATTTTCTTAAGATTATGTCCGATGCAGATTAATTGCCATTCTGCCGTTGTTTTTTCGATTCCTTTCAGATAAAGATGCACATACTTAAGGTTCTGTTTAATGTTTCCAAACACCGCTTCAATACGCATACGTTTCAGGTATTTTAATTTTCCCTCTAAACTATTCAATCGTTCTCTTATTTGCTGACGTAATATCTCCCGGGTCTGCACATGTAATTGCCTGTATTTTCCTTTTGTACAAAGCATTTGCTTTTCACAGGAAGGGCAATCTTTGCAGATGTATACACTGCTTTTTTGCTTATTGAGTTTGTGAAAATTATTTCCTCTAAAGGTCAGTTCTTTATTTTCCGGACACACATAGCATCCTTTTTCTTTATTGTACACAAAATGGTTGCGGTGATAGGGATTCTTTTCCAGTTCTGCTTCAATGTTCATTTGCTGATCAGGGATATAAAGTATTTTGCCTTGCTTAGTCAGTTCTTCATAATTATCAAAAGATGCAAAGCCGCTGTCTGCAAGCACATTTGTATAAATATCCTGTGTATTTTGTTCTGCATTACCGACAGATTTAATCGTTTCCTTCCGGTCGCTGCAGTTATTTGAAGTGTGAGCACTTACAATCAACCCATCTTCTGTTATAGCAGTCTGGCAGTTATAATTCAGATCAATTCCTTTCCTGCTTCTTATAAATTTTGCTTCCTTGTCTGTTAAGTTGATACGCTGATCTTCGTTCTTCATATCAGCCAACGCCTGTTGTATTTTTTCTTTTAAACGCTTTTTTGATTGCAGTTCTTTGGGTAATTCATCGCCTCTTTTATTACCATATAATTCATCTTCCTGCTTATCGGCAGCAGCAGCTTCTTCTAACATTTTTTTGATGTCGGTATCAATGCGTTCCAGCCATTGATCATATTGCTCTTTATTTTTTGATCGGCCTGCACTTGCATTGGCTTTTAATTTGGTGCCGTCAAGAATAAGTGTGCCCGCTTTTCCCATACCCATGCTTTTGCAAAGGCGTACAATGTGTATAAAAGCATGTTGAATAAAGGCAAGATTATTTTTACGGAAGTCATTAATGGTGCGAAAATCAGGTTTGTACATTGATGCTAGGTACATAAAAGCAGTATCCTGTTCGCAGGCCATTGCAATTTTTCTGCCTGAACGTATACCAATGCTGTAGCCGTAAAACAACAACTTAAGTAACAGGTGTGGAGAATAACTCTTCTGCCCAAGTACACTGTACTTTAAAGCAATCTCTGTTACATCAATTGTTTCTACTACATCATTGATAACTCTTGCCAGATGACCTGCCGGGATAAAATCTTCAACACTCGGTGGTAAAAGATACAGTTGATCGTTGTTTACTGGTTTGAATTTTTCCATGAGTCCATGACAACCTTTAAAGCTTATTTGTTGCTTGCCATTTATCAACACATGTGAATTCTCGGTCAGCCTCTCTTCACCAACCGAAATAAATTCAGATCAGTTGGTTGGTGAGGGTACCAACCAGTAAATAAAAGTCAACATGAGCAGGAAAAGAAGTCGTGCTGACGCACTTCCCTTCTTCTTTCTTTTGTCTTGACACAAAAGAAACAAAAAGTCAAGACGGGAAATATTACCCCCATTTCCCGTCAGCAGCCCTGATAAAACTTTTGCACAACTGTAGTTAAGTGCAGTAACAAATACATCAACATCCTAAGTTCAAAGAGTTTGATTAGTTGGTAAGAGTTTAGTTGATGTTCATTGCTACGAAGGATGATGATTCTCGTTTACGTCATTGCGAGTAAGTGAG
>JANOIQ010000475.1:0-4336 GCA_031407835.1 Chitinophagaceae bacterium | reverse complement strand
CAATCCTTCCCGGCATGGCATCGACATATTCGGTATTTCCGTTCACGGTGGCCAGGTAAAGATTTTTATTATCGAGGTCAAGGGTGGGATAAAGCCGACACTCGCATCGCGGATCTCAGGTGTACAAATGGGGAACGGCTGGATCGAAAACGCAATTGATAAGGCGTTGGAGAATCCGGATGTACATAAGCAACTCAAAGAAGCATTGGAATTTTATCACAAACGTTCCTTCAAGTCAGCTGAAATAAAAGAGTTGCTGATGAAAAAAGCTTACCGCAAATTAATCGTATCCAAAGAAGCCTTGCCATATGCTATTGAAGGGATTAAAAAATTATTAAAAAATATACATTTTAAAAGACTTAAGCTTATTCAATTGGAAGCAACAGAAGAATTGTCTGACGAACAGTTCATCAGTGGTGAAACAGATCAATACGTCACCGATTATGAAGCCAAGGTGCCAAGGAAACCAACGCTCGTAAAGCGTTTGCTAAACGGTAAGTCTTACCTGTTATTCGACGTGAATAGTAATAAGAAGGCAGCCGCTTTTAACCAGCAACAGGTCATTAAATCAGGTTTGACAAAGGATGCAATACTCACGGCATTGGCCAACATGGTCAGCCTTAAAGATATCTTTCAATTATTGGAATCGAATAATCAACTAAGTTCTGGTAATCCTTATAACATTGAACCTGGTGAAAGCAGTGCGGTTGATGCAATTTTTACAGAAGCAGTTCATCAATTTCAAATCACTGCCTACATAAATCCAAATGAACATGATGGGCTTATCGGCCGCTCTACCTTGGAAACACTTGGTTTTTTTGAACACGGACTGAAATCGAAATTGAACAGTTCAGGTTTTTATGGCCAGGGACAATTGAACAGGTCCGATGTCAAGTCAAAGATTCCAGAAGAAACAAATAATGAGTTTACTGCAAGTAATTGGTTCCAACATATAGTACAATCAGCATGGCTTGGGATTAAAATAGCAGATGGGATACATATATTACTATTGCGCAAACTTCGTGAGGCCGAAGATTGGTTATTGAAGCAACCTGCGTACAAAGGCATGGCACCTGCAGAACTGGGTCAAGCCTTAGGCTTTACAGCTGCAACACGATATAGCGCAGCAAGACTATCCGCAAACAAGCAGGCCATGCATGGGTTTGGTCTGGCTATTGATATTAATGTTGCAGGAAATCCCTGGATTGGTGCGGGCTGGATCCAAAATGACAAAATCTTACTGCAGGAAAGATACCGAATGATCAAAGCGTTACGAAATGCTTCTGGTGATCAGACATTGAAAGGCAATACAATTTTTGAATACTTACATCATATCGCTCAAACAAGCGGTAATGATACTGTTGTCGTTTATAATACTTTAAAGCAAAGAAATGATGAATTCATTGATTACCTAAAAAGCAATTCCTCTGAACTCAGATATTGGGAAAATTCTCAAACTTTCGCAAACAGGAATCCACTCAATGGATTTTTTAATCTGCATCCTGACCTTGTCTATGCTTTACGGCAAGTTGCCGGTCTTGCATGGGGTGCCATTGATTTTGGACCTTACGCCAGTGGTGATATCATGCATTTTGATTTGCGGACAATTGGAGCTGGAAAATTTCTTTGCGAAAAAATCGGAGGTTTTGTTCCTTCATCTGGTCATCCTTCAATTGCAAAAGAAACGTTTTCAGATGAACTAATGTTTGAACAGATGAATAATAATACATTAAAAGATGAATCCGAATTTCATGAAGCCATTGAAGAAGCATATTGGAATTATTCTGAAAATGAACTTACATATTTTGATGAAATGGAGGAAGGCATATCAGAAAGGCAAAATTATGTAGAAGAATATACGATTCTTGATAATTAGATTTTGAAATGCTTCAGAATCGATAGTTGTCTGTTTCTCTTTTGGAGAAACTGAAACTAAGTATATAATGTCGGTTAGTTGTGAAAATTTTAAACAGTAAACAGATCAGAGGTCATTAATCTTTATGCATTGGTATGCATAAAAATTTCATGAGCGATATCCCTCAATAATTTGATTTGACTATAGTAAGCCATCTTATCGAAGAGAATGAATTGAAATATTAGCCAATAAAAATTTTAAAATGCTTTTAATTAAGTTATAAAAATTGTTTATTTTCGATATGAATATGCACTGAAAAGACGTCCTTCAGAGCTTAGCGAAGCTATTGTGAAAAGTTAGTGAGTCTTTTAGTGAGTTGTTTTTGAAAAAACTTATAATAACTTGATCTTCAATAAGTTAGTTAGCTCACTAGCGGACCCGTCCGGTCCGCAAAAGTATGAAGCCGCTTAGAATGGAAGTTTTAAGCGGCTTTTGATTTGCTTTTACTCCAGAATTGCACATTCATTTACCTATTATTCGGTTAGCAACAGCCTTTTAAAAAAGCTGCTAACCTAATATGTCAGCTTGACAAAATAAAAGATGGCCTATTAAATGCCAGTTTGCGTTGTGTAGTTCGGTTAGTAAAAGACCCTAATAAGTTTGCAAACCGAATGATGAATGCATTGAATCATTTCCTGCCTGTTATCATTACAAATGAAGTAAAGAAGTTGAGGTGTCTTTAAACCAATTCTTCATTTTAAAAAGCACCACGATGAAAGCACAAACAACTTTCTCAATAAGGAGAAACCCTGTGATATCCACCAATCAAAACATTAGGCTATTTTTCTTTACCACGAATCAAAGTCTTACTTTCCACCAATCTTTCTTTGCAATACTCCCAATACTTCTTATTTGCCAAATAACTTCCCAGCAATCTTTCATACGAAGTCGTTAAAGATTTATCCATGTCATATAATGAAGTGAATTCATAATCCTTTGTAACATCACTCTCTCTCAAAAAATACAAACAGTCATTACGCCGATTGTCGCTTTCAAAGTATTCAATAAACTCTCTGTGCTTATCACAAAACCGTTTAAACCGTTTGCCTTCATTCTCCCAAAAATCAATAATGCTTACTTCGACATCCGCCTGCCACACTTCCGTAGTTATACAATCCTTTATTTCATCCGGCACTGGTGATAGCATCGGTACAAACTGCAATGCTTCCGACAGGAGTACATAATATTGAATATAAAACGTAAACTGCGGTTTTACCTCTCTGAAAAATTCAATTTCCCGGCTTACATCATTAAACCCTTTCTGCTTCACCAGTTCTTTCAGTTTTTCACAGTAATTTTTAGCTATCCAAAAACAACTTTCCACATTTTGCTTTTCTGGGTGCGGCAGTTTCAGGCACCGCTCAATATCATGCAACATATCCTGCTGTAATAGTTGATATTCCTGTTCCATGCAAAGCTTGGTTTAGTTTTCCTGTTTTGGATTGCGGCCCTGTATGTACTTGCTTTTTAAGCGTCATTATAAAAAGGGTAAGTAGAAACAAACCCTTGTATGCCATTTGTCAAAGGCACATGAGAAAACGACTGCTAATCGCTTTTTATAACCAAAGCATTTGAAATCCTATCCAGTACATCCTTTAAATGAGAACGGCTCATTTCATCTTTTACAAGTGGAAGGGTGGAACGAATTTTTACTTTAAGATTTACCAATGTTGATTTAGCAACAGAACTTATATCTGATGTCATTGTTGCTGAAGACCCGGCACCCATTAAAGGATTTACTGGTGCCGGTGGTTTTACCATACTGATTAGTTTTTCAACATACATTTTTTGCAGGTTGCGGCGATAAATGCTGATGGCTTGCTTTGTATCCAGTTCACTCCATATTCCTTTTTGTACATCTTTTATAAATGCAGTTATTGTATACGCATTGGCGTTAATAGCTTCGCCAGCTAATAATTTATTTAGGGTGCCGCCATCAAACAGTTTGTTAAGCATGGCGTTTTGCATACCACTTACTATGCTAAAGGGTGAAGTGCCGGTTAAAGAAAGTATCTCTTTATCTAACAGCCAGGATGGGGTGGTAAATAATTGAGCGTTTAAAAATGCTACCGCTTCTTTTTGTGTAGCAGCCGTTACCAATTCATATACAGGGCCAGCTTGTTCAACGGCTTTCAGTGTTTCATACCGGCCACCAATATTTTTACTTACATGCCCCATGTAGCGGTAAAACTGGTTTTGTAATTCTACATACATTTCGGAAAGGTTCCCATAACCTTCATCATTTACTTTGGTCCACTTTATTAAATTCGGTACAATTCTTTTCAGGTTTTTTATCCCATATTCTCCCGCTTTAATCGCATTATCGCCTATATCTTCGTTTTGACTGCGTGGGTCGTCATGACTTCTTTCGCTGCCAAACCATAAACGCCTGTCTTTTAATTTTCCAATTATCCATTTGTT
>JANOIQ010000433.1:0-2393 GCA_031407835.1 Chitinophagaceae bacterium | reverse complement strand
CAGGTTTTGTTTCTGTTTTAACTGTGGGTTGTTGAGTTTGTGGAACAGTAACGACTGGCTGCGGCTTTGGTTTTTCAACAGGAGTTGTTACAATCGGTTTTGTTTGTGGTTTGTTTTGATTCGATGCAATAATCTGTGTTGAATCTTTTTTTACAGGAACAACCGTTGGCTTGTTAACAACAGGTACTGATGGAAGCTGCTGTTTGGGTTGATTAGTTGCTTCTGCAGGTTGGTTGTTTTGAACTTTTGTTTCAGTGCCAATTTTTCCTGCAATTGTTTTTGTTGAATCGGCTGATGGTAGAATTATAGGAGCAGTAACAACCGGTGCTGAAGGTAAATTTTGTTTTGGTTGATTCGAAGCATCTGAAGGTTTTATGTTTTGTTGTTTTGTTTCGTTACTCACTTTTCCTGCAATGGTTTGGATGGTATCAGCAGGAATTACCGGCGGCAAACTTTGTGATGGTGTTACACCTGCAATTCCACCGGCATTATTTTTAACTTCAAAGGTCATTTCTTTTTGAAGTTTCTTTTCTTCCAGTCGTTTGAATAATTGAGTTGATGTAAAATCCGGTTCCCTGTTTATTTGAACAGTACCGGTAATGGCCATATATTTCTTATACCGGTTTGTTGTCCATTCACCGCTTAAAGAATTAGGGTCACCTGTTTTTTTATTCAGTTTAAAGAAATAAACGACTTTAATTCTGTTTGCTTTTTCTTCAAAGTTTTTTGAGACAGATTGTTCATCTTCTATAATAAGCACAGAGTCGGTTATTCTTGCTTCAATTTTAACGGTGTTATAAATCAGGGAGTCATTTACGATAAACAGACGGTAACAGTAACCAAAATACTTACCATCTTTTTCTTTTATTGCCAGTTCAAAATTTATAGCACGCCTCGGGCTGTCCTGAACCATCGTGCCTTTCCAGCTGCCTGTTATATCCTGTGCGTGTGTAGTAAATGTGTAAAGGGAAAAGAACAGGATAACGAATAAGTTTTTCATGCTAATGCAGTTGTAATAGTTGGTACATATTGGATTCGTGAACAGAAACACAGGAAATCTTCTGTAATAACGCTTCCAGGCCTTCTCTATTATGCATTGCTTTTAAATAGTGTTTGTCGTAGTAAGTGAGCAGGATACGGAAGCTGTCTTCTATCCTGTCTTCAATCAGGGCGCCAATGGCTTCTTTGGTTTCCAATCCGCCCAATCTTTTTTTAATACGGATGATGGCATTCACCAGGTTTTCCTTGTGCTGCTTGCCATATTCAGCTGTAATATGCTTCAGTCGTTCTTCAAAAGGAATATCTAAAAAGTATAAGGGAGATGTACGCATCTGCTTCCACAAATTCATGGGTATATTTACTTCACCAATCCGCTGACTTTCATCTTCTACCCAAATGGGCTTTTGTTGCTGTGCTGCAGCATAGAGTTTTAATGAAAGTTTATTTTCAAACATTTCCTGGCTGGGTTGTTTGGGCATTCCCAATGCTCCAAAGGCAGAACCTTTATGATGTGCCAGCCCTTCGAGATCAATGACGTTTTCGCCTTTGGTCAGCATGGCTTCCAGCACATAGGTTTTACCGCTGCCGGTATATCCTCCCAATACATTAAAGGAGTATGTTTTTTCAAATTGTTCCAATACCCAATGGCGAAAAACTTTATAGCCACCAACAAGAGTGTATACTTTGAAGCCATATAAATCAAGTAACCATCCAACACCTGCACTGCGCATGCCGCCACGCCAGCAGTGAACAAGAACTGTTTTTGAATATGGCTGTTCTTCTGTTTTAGTTGTCTTTACTAGCGGCTGATGGCTAACAACTAACGACTCTGCTTCCTCCACCATCTTCCGCATTTTCACACCAAAATAATCAAGCCCAATTTTTATAGCTACTTCCCTGCTTTGCTGTTTATAGGCAGTGCCAACAACTTTTCGTTCTTCATCAGTAAATAAAGGAAATGAACAGGCATTGGGTATATGTGCATGAGCATATTCGCCGGGACTTCGAACATCAAGTACCGGATGCTGTTTTGCAAGTGCTAAGAATTCTTCAATCGTAATTTTGTGTATGGCCATACGGAAGTGTATGCATAAAAAAAGTCCCGCCTTGAGGGCAGGACCTGTTATGATTAATTTTCTTTGATCTGGATATTTACTTCTTTTCCCTTCTTCTCAATTTTCAGCTTGCCGCCATCATCTGTTTTAATTTCAACCTTGCCGTCTTTGCCTTCTATTTTTATTCCATCTTTGGCATTGATCTTAATATTTACAGAATCATTGTCTTCACCTTTTCCTTTTATTGAAACACCATTCTCTCCAATCTTTACTTCAGCTGAATCTGTTTTGATTTCAATTTTTGTTTCACTCTCCACTTTTTCTGTATCTGTTTTTTGT
>JANOIQ010000458.1:0-4650 GCA_031407835.1 Chitinophagaceae bacterium | reverse complement strand
TAAAATGCATATAAATAACAATGATAGAAAAGCTGTAAATGACCAACTTTTATTCTTGATAAAAATCTGGCCTTGAACCCTACTATCCTTTTGAGTCAGGATTCCCCAGCCGGTTAATGTAGCTATCATTGTGCCTCCCATATTGTACCGGAAAATAATATGCTCTCGATCTATCTCAAATTGATACTCCTGTTTAACATCATCTTTTGAGATAAAAGCAATTCTTGTTTCCGAATCCGTTAATATCATTTGCTGATAGAACTGATCATAAATGGTTTTTAAGTCTTTGGCTGAAGTAAACTCAAATATTGTTTGGGGATAAATAGAATACCATTTTTTCATAAGTAATTTTTTGAGAACCGAATACTATTTATAACAAACGACTGTCTTTGATACATCATCATGCAACCCAACAAATCCGAAAAGAAAAGAAAGCTGATCATAAGGAATTAAACGTAAAACATTCCGTATAAAAACAGATTTTACGTTTGGCTTAGTACCATCGTTATTTTTAACAATTGTCCTTGTTAGCATTTTGCCGGGTGTGGACTTACTCAATAATTCAAAAAAGAAATAATAGAAGAAATAACTTAAGTAAAATACAATGTCCGGCATGAACAGGTAATCGTCGTTGATATAAAAATAAAGATTGACAACTATAAGATACAGCAGAATATAAAGGATATAGAAACAGATCCCATCAATTAAAAAATTAGCAAGCCTTGTTCCTTTATCTGCGATTTTCATATTTCATCATTAATTCCCTCCCAACTGCCTCTTATACAACTGCACCACATTCTCATATCCTAAATACAATGCATCGCAGATCAGTGCATGACCAATGCTTACTTCATCAACCCAAGGAATCGTTTTTGCAAAAAAGCCCAGATTCTGTAAGTCGAGATCATGACCTGCATTCAACCCAAGTCCCAATGCCCTTGCCTTCGTTGCAGCAACGAGGTAAGGATAAATTGCATCAGATGGGTCTTCTGCATAACGCTTTGCATAACCTTCAGTATACAATTCCACACGGTCAGTTCCGGTAGCAGCTGCTCCTTCAATCATTCTTATTTCCGGATCAATAAAAATGGAAACACGGATGCCTGCTTTTTTAAACAGATCAATCATTTCAATTAAATACTTTTTGTTTTGGATCGTATCCCATCCATGATCGCTGGTTAATTGTCCGAGTGTATCTGGCACCAGTGTTACCTGCGTTGGCTTTACTTCCAGCACCAGGTCAACAAAAGATTTCTCCCGGCAATTGCCTTCAATATTAAATTCAGTGGTAATGATCTTTTTAATTTCCCTTACATCATCATAGCGGATATGCCGTTCATCGGGGCGTGGATGAACCGTTACTCCATCTGCACCAAAGCGTTGTGCATCAATGGCGGCTTTGAGCACATCCGGATTATTCCCTCCACGGCTGTTGCGGAGTGTGGCAAATTTGTTGATGTTTACGGAGAGTTTGGTCATAGTTCAAAGTTAGGAATATTCAACACTGGGAGGAAGTTTTACCCTCCGGCTTTGAATACTCTGATCTTTTTTTTAACTTTGAGTTTTAAACCCTAAGAAAACAATGGAACACCTTACAAATTTCTTTGGCTATTTTATTCTTTCTTTATTTTTTTTCCTGCTGGGAGCCGTGATTCTTACATTCATTATGTCCGTTCGGAAACGCACTGATATCAATGGAAATGCTAAGATATTATGGATGCTCTTTTTTGTTTTTGTCCCGGTTATCAGTCTCGTGATTTACTTGATGTTTGGTTATAACCGAAAAGAAAACTACTAAATATATCCCCTGCAATTTTTCGCTCCGCATTTACAGGGCAGCTTTCCGTCATGATGTGTTTCACCATAATCGCAGGTGAGCTCCTCTCCTTTTTTAATGAGACGTAACGTATAAAATTCCACCTTCTGGTAAGCCCTGCGCATATAGGTATTGGGATCGCAGGAATGATTAATGTATGACAGCGCATTTCTGTTTTTACTTGCATCCAAAGCAATGGGCTCATGATCAAATTCCACCATCAGCAGTTCTCCTGCCTGTTGCTGTTTTACTCTGCGTTGTGCTTCTTTATAGCTGATAATTTCACCAGCCATGTTCCCCAGTTTCTTTTTTGCAGGAACAGCCTTTAACGCAAACGCACCTTTACCGGCTACTTTACTATTCTTTACTTCTATCGGAAATTTCAAATGCATATGCAATTTATTTACCGGTCAGGCCGCTTTCAGCGGGCAGACCTGCATTACTAAGTTTTTAACTTCTCCGTTTTATTTTTCATCAACCGTTCCAAATACTTATGCTCTTCATACTCGTACCTCATGCATCTTATATCATACCTCTTCATATCTCCAGCCATGTATGATCGGCCAGTAATTTCGCCGAAGCTACAAATTGTTTGAATGGCCCGCCATCGCCCCACTCCTGCGGACTGATCATTGACAGCAGATACGAATCATCATTTCGTTGATACAAATGATATACCTGCCCAATAACCGGTCGAAAGTTGAGCTTTGCTTCATAGATCATCAACGATAATTCTTTTCTTTTTACAATTTCCTGTGCCTGCCTTGCCAGCAATTCAATCTGTTGTTTAATCTGATCCAGCTGCATATTCGTCTGCTCTTCCATTGCCGTTAATGCCTGGTGACGGATGACTCCTTCTTTTGTTGGACGAATAGCTACGCCACTAACACTTGATGCATATGGTAACACACTCATTTGTTTGTGATACACTTCCACATTTTTGAAGCGTTTGTATTCCGGGGTAAAACCTTCCTGTGTAATTTTCAGAAAACCGTTGGGTAGAATTTCATGTACAGCAAAAACTTTCACCTGTCCGTTTGTAAGCAGCTCAACAAGCATTGTAGATGAGTTTGAAATTTCTGCACGGATCTTTTGTGCTATTTCTCTATTTGTAAACTCATGCAATGCACCATCCGGAACAAAATTGTACGATGTATAAAATGCTTCATTAAGATGAGTCACCCAATTTAAACTCAATGCCAGTTCTGTTCCATTCTTCACGGATTCAATTTTACAGTTGCCGCTTTTCGGTGTTTCTCCAAATTCATAACTGCATTTTTCCGGGAACAGCTGCCACGATGCTAAAAAATTATATGCCTGAACCATACTGCAAAGATGTGTGAAGTTGTTTAAACACGTATAAGGCGATTTTGTTTAAAATCAGTTACCGGTTATGAGTTAGGGATTACAGGTACTTTTAACTTTTACCGTTTCGTATTTTGTTTAACAGCGTATTTTTTACTGGCTGAAAAAAAGAAGCTGCGTTAAACTTCAGAGAGCCACCCATAACTCATAACCCATAACCGGTAACCAGCAACTTGAAACTCGAAACTATTCTCCACCTACCTTTGTACTACTATGGCTTACAGCTCACTGGAAGAATGTTTACTCGACCTTGAAAAGAATGGTCATCTTATCCGCATCAAAGAAGAAGTAGATCCACTTCTTGAAATGGCGGCTATTCATCTCCGTGTGTATGAAGCCAAGGGGCCTGCCCTGTTGTTTGAAAATGTAAAAGGAAGCAGGTACCGTGCAGCTTCTAATATTTTCGGCACACTCGATCGCAGTAAATTTATGTTCCGTAATACATTTCAACTCGTACAGAAATTAATTGAACTCAAAGGCGATCCCATCAAAGCCATTAAACATCCAATTCAGAATTTCAGTACCGGGTTAGCTGCATTGAAAGCTTTACCAAAAAAGAAATCATCCTTTACATTTGATAAAATCAAGATCAGCGATCTGCCTTTAATACAACATTGGCCAATGGATGGTGGTGCTTTTGTTACATTACCACAGGTTTACACTGAAGATGCCGACAAGCCCGGCATTATGCAATCAAATCTCGGCATGTACCGTATCCAGTTAAGCGGAAATGAATATGAATTAAATAAAGAAATAGGCTTGCATTATCAGCTGCACCGCGGCATTGGTATTCATCAAACAAAAGCAAATGCAAAACGACAACCGTTGAAAGTCAGTTGCTTTGTTGGTGGTCCACCTTCGCATACATTAAGTGCAGTAATGCCACTGCCGGAAGGTATCAGTGAAATGACTTTTGCCGGAGTATTGGGCGGAAGAAGATTTCATTATGCGTATGATGAATTGGGTAATGCCATCAGTACTGATGCTGACTTTGTGATTACAGGTGAAGTTGATCCTCTTCGCAATAAACCTGAAGGGCCGTTTGGTGATCATCTTGGTTATTACAGTTTAACGCATCCTTTTCCATTGATGAAAGTGAACAATGTGTATGCAAAGAAGAATGCTATCTGGCCTTTTACTGTGGTTGGTCGCCCACCACAGGAAGATACCAGCTTTGGTGAATTGATTCATGAATTAACAGGCAATGCCATTCCACAGGAAGTGCCCGGATTAAAAGAAGTACATGCGGTTGATGCTGCTGGTGTACACCCGTTATTGCTGGCGATTGGAAGTGAACGTTATACACCATACATGCCTGCCAAACAACCGGCTGAAATTTTAACCATTGCTAATCATGTGTTGGGAACCGGACAGTTAAGCCTGGCAAAATTTTTATTTATTACTGCTGATGATACAAACCAATTGCATACACATCATGTGCAGGAGTATTTAGAATATATTTTTGAACG
>JANOIQ010000448.1:0-16644 GCA_031407835.1 Chitinophagaceae bacterium | reverse complement strand
GGAAAATGGCTGGTGTTTAAAGAGTCAGCTAAATTTAAAGAAGTAAAAGCAAATGAAAAAACACCCGGAAAACAGTTGTTTGAAAAACTGTATTTGCTCAATCTTGCGAATAATAAAAAAACAGAATTTGAAAGAGCAGGCAGCTTTGTTTTAAATGGTAAAGCAGCTTCTCACCTGGCAATTAAAATTGTAAAAGAACGTAATCCTGCAGCAAAACCCGAGGATCCACAAGGCGGCGATCTCCTGATTATAGAACTGGCCAACGGAAAAGCGCTCAACATTGGTAATGTGGGCGAATTCAGTTTCAATAAAGCAGGCAACCTGTTGGCATATACGATTGATGCAGGAAATAAATCAGGCAATGGTTTATATCTATACAACATTAACACAAGACAAACAACAGTACTCGACAATGATAAAGTAACCTATAAATCACTTAGCTGGGATGCAGAGAAGGATGCTGTGGCTGTATTGAAAATGAAAAAAGATGAGAAGTATAAAACAGATAAAGGCGTTGTATTGGGTGTGAAAAATCTTTCGCAAACGCCGGTAATGTTTACATACGATCCTGAAAAAGATTCACTGCACTTTCCAGCAAAGATGACTATCAGCGGTATGCGTCGTCCTTACTGGAGTGATGATTTGAGCAAAGTGTTTTTTGGTATTGCTGAATTGGAACCTGTAAAAAAAGAAGCTGATACAACAGGTAAAACAAAACAAACAGCGGTAAAAGAATCTGATTCATTGGTACTGGTACGTATTAAAGCAGATACAAGTATTAAGTCGGTTGCTGATTTAAAACGTGCACTGGAAAAAGCTGAAGCAAAAGGGAAGCCTGAAGTAAAGCCCGCCAATGATGCAACAAAACCTGATATGACCATCTGGCATTGGCAGGATAAGCGTTTACAAAGCCGCCAGCAGGTACAGGAAATGCAGGATAAGAATTTTTCGTATGTGACAATGGTTGATGTGGCTACTAATAAGTTTGTACAGTTAAATGATGGTACAATACGTTCAGTAAGTATTCTGCCTAAACAACTATATGCAGTTGCAGAAGATATTGATGCCTATGAACTGGATCAGAATCTTGACGGACAGAGTTATTCTGATCTCTATATTATCAATCTCAATACAGGTGCAAAAACAAAATTCAAGGAAAAATTTTATCGTCCATCATTCTCAGCAACTCCACGCCCCTCACCCGATGGGTTAAAGTTTGTGTATGGCGAAGATGGTCATTACTATGTGTATGATCTTACAACAAACACTTCTGCCAACATCACACAAAAAATTGTCGCCAGTTTTGTGAATACAGAAGACGATCACAATGTAACCAAACCGCTTACTCCGGTTATTGGATGGAGCAGCGATAGCAGGTATGTGCTTATCCGTGATTTGTGGGACATCTGGCAGATAGCAGCAAATGGCAGCAGCGCTGTTAATCTTACATTAAATGGAAAGAAAGAACAGATCCGTTATGCAGGTCGATATTCTCTTGATGAAGAAGAGAAAGGATTTGATTTGAAAAAGAAAAATTACTTCCGCACTTATGGTGAGTGGACAAAGAAGAGCGGTATCGTTACGATTGATCCGGGTAGCAATGGTTTAAAACCCGGCGTATCGGTATTGGTTTGGGAAGAAGCGTCTGTCCTTGCACTGCAAAAAGCAAAGAATAGTAACAGCTTCATTTTTGCTAAAGAAGATTTCAATAAACCAACAGAATTTTTTAACACGAATGATCAATTGAGTAACCCTGTTCAGTTCACAAAGAATACACCTGATTATTCGAAGTATGCATGGAGTACCGGAACACAATTAGTAAACTACGTTTCAGATAAAGGCGATACGTTGCAGGGAGCGTTGTTCCTTCCGGCAGGTTATGAAAAAGGAAAGAAGTATCCAACCATCGTTTACTATTACGAGAAGTTATCGCAAACATTACACAACTACAGCAATCCCGGTTTCAGCGGTACAGGTTGGAATCCTGCTTTATACACCAGTAATGGTTATGCAGTGTTTATTCCGGATATCGTTTATAAAATGGATGATCCCGGCATGAGTGCTGTATGGTGTGTATTACCTGCTGTAAAAGCGGCTATACGAACTGGTATAATTGATGAAACTAAAATTGGTATTCACGGTCATAGCTGGGGAGGTTATCAAACAGCATTCCTCATCACACAGACAACTATGTTTAAAGCAGCAGCAGCAGGTGCGCCATTAACCAATATGGTGAGCATGTATGATCTTATTTACTGGAACAGTGGTGGCGGTAACATGTCCATCTTTGAAGCATCGCAGGGACGTTTCCGTGGTGCTCCCTGGGAAAACTGGGAATCCTATTTGCGTAACTCACCCGTGTATCATGTAAAGAAAGTAAACACTCCTTTACTGATGTTGCACAACGATAAAGATGGTGCGGTTGATTTTACGCAGGGTATTGAATATTATAATGCATTACGCCGGTTGAAAAAGCCGGTGATCATGATGCAGTACAAAGGTGAGAATCACGGTTTGGCAAAAATGGAAAACCGTAAGGATTACAGTGTACGTATGATGGAGTTTTTTGATTATTACTTAAAAGGCAAAGAAGCTCCCGACTGGTTAAAAAATGGAATGGACCGTTTGAAACTGCCTGAGCATTTAGAGAACAGGGCCTTTTAAATTTCAGCAACTTTTTTCTAACCGGGATAGATTATACATCATCCCGGTTTTTTATTGCTAATTGGTGAAGGGCTTAGAATTATTTGAGCTTTGATGTACTTGCGCTATTATGTGGAGTCTTATGTATTTGTTTTCTGCCTCAATCTCTTCTTCTTGTTTTATTTAAGTACCAATTATCTTTATACAATTCATAAACATATCCCTTGTTTACAGAACTATCGCCTATGGAATTTTTAAGTCTCATTAAATATGGTGGCTCTTCAGCATAAAATGGGTTTATATAGACGTTTTCGGAACTGTCCACAGCTAATAAATAAAAATCGTATTTCCTAATCGTGTTGACAGCACTAATAATTTCATATTTAGTTAGATACTCTTGCACTTCAGATTTTTCTAAATTGGTTTTATCAATATTCGTTACGGATTTCTTTTGTAAGTTAAAAGTAACAAAATAAACAGGGCGATTTCCTCCAAACCTATCAACAATATATACAATTTCATCCAAGCCCTTACTTCTTAATGCAATAGAAATGTCTTTACATTCATCAAATCTAACGTCATTATATTTTGATATAAACATATCAATATCATCATTGGAAATACTACTATTATTACAGGAAGAAAAAAATATAAAAAAATACACAAGTACAGTGAAACGTAACATGCCCATATTTATTAATTATTTTTTATCTCATTGATTTTGTAATTCGCCCAAGTGTCTTAACTTTAAAATAGCTCTATACTTTTTCACAATGTTTAATAAAAAGAATGTTGCGCCAGACCTATCACTTTAAAACTTAAAATTCAACGTCACACTCGGTATAATCGGGAACAATGAAACCTGCAAGGCCTCCACTTCTAAATTTCCCTGTAACGGATTTCCTTTCTGGTCGTAGTAAATAAAATATGGATTCTTGCGGCTGTAGGCATTGTACACACTGAACACCCACTCTGCTTTCATCTTCCTTACTTTCTTTGGCTGTGGTGTATAGATCGCTGCTAAATCTAACCGGTGATAAGCAGGTAAACGGTATTGATTAATGCGGCTGTACTGCTGCGTTAGTACACCATCCACCAAAAAGAAACGTTCAGGCAACGTAAATGAACTGCCGGTTCCATATACAAATACGGCTGAGTATTTCCATTTCTTTCCCTTCTGGTAATTGGCAACAACGCTTAAGTCGTGACGGCGGTCGTAACGGCCGGGATATTTATCGCCATCATTCAACTGCGGAAACCGTCGCCATGTCCATGATAACGTATAACCGATCCACCCGGTAAAATTTCCTCTTGCCTTGTTTACATAAAATTCAGCACCATAACTCCAGCCTTTCCCAAACACAAAACTTTCTTCGGGGTCACCAATGCCGGGTGTATACCCTTCTTTGTATTCAATCTGGTTCTGCATGGTTTTAAAATACAGTTCAACCGATGTTTCCCACATATTGTCCTTAAAATTTTTAAAGACTCCTGTTGCATATTGCCAGCCAATCTGTGGTTTCACCCTGTGCGTACTCGGCACCCAGATATCTGTTGGCAAGGTTGTGCCAGCATTGCTCACCAAATGAATGAACTGCAGGTTTCTTGTAATGGCTGCTTTAATAGATGTTTCATCATTGAGTGCATAACGGAAAGTAATGCGTGGTTCCAGTCCGCCATAATCAGCAACACTCTTTGCTTTCCCGTATACGGTACTGTCTAACTTATTTCCGTTTTCATCTTTTACATACAATGTGTATGGACCTATCTGCTGAAACAAACTGTAACGCACACCATAGTTGATCTTCAGTACATCATTCACTTCCCAATCGTCCATGATATAGGCCGATACTTCATTAGCAAATTTATTATTTACTTTTTGCGGTTCAAACACCACATCACCACTCTTACCACTGGTGGTTTGCGGATTGAAACGGTGGAAGGTATAATTCAATCCATATTTTAATTGATGGCCTGTTACAGGATAATAATCAAAATCAATTTTTGTGGTGATATCACGGATAGCAGAATTAAACTTTACTTCAAAATTGCTTTGTGCACCTTCAAAGGCAAACTGGTAATCGTTCCACACAACAGAAGTGTTGGCAAATAATTTACTGCTGAACACATGGTTCCAGCGGATGGTTCCTGTTGAATTACCCCAGGGAATTCTTGCATTAAAACTCCGTTCTTTATTTTTGAATGTAAATACATCACGTCCAAAATAGCCGCTCATAAACAAGCGGTCTTTCTCCGAAAATTTATAGTTGAATTTGGTATTAAGATCATAGAAATAATAACCGCTGCCATAGAACGCACTTTCCTTTTTAATAAATGGTTTGGCCAGCAGATCTACATAGGTACGCCGGGCAGAAATAATAAAAGATGCTTTTTCTTTTACAACCGGTCCCTGTATAGAAACCCTGGAAGAAATGGTACCGATCCCTCCTTCTACCTGGAACTTTTTATTGTTGCCATCTTTCATGGCAATATCTACCACACTGCTGATGCGGCCACCATAGTTGGCAGGCATACCACCTTTGATGAGCGTTACATTTTTTAAGGCATCACTGTTAAACACAGAAAAGAAACCAAAAAGATGACCGGGATTATAAACGACTGCATCATCCAATAAAATTAAATTCTGATCAGGGCCACCACCACGAACATACAATCCACTGTTGCCTTCGCCTGCATTACGTACACCAGGTAACAACTGCAATACTTTCATGGGATCAACCTCACCGGCAAAAGCAGGAACAGAACGAATCTGGTTCATGCTCAGTTCAAACTTACCCATCTGCGCTGCCTTCACATTCAAATCTCTTTTTTTGGAATACACAATTACTTCCTGTGAAATGGAAATACGGGGCATCATATCAAAATTGAATTGTTTGTTGGAATTCAATTCAATCTCCACCTCCTTCGCTGAATAACCAACATGCGAAACAGATAGTGTGTATGTCCCCTCGTCTAACGTGATAGAATAAAAACCATATTGATTGGAACTGATGCCTTTGGTACGGCCTTTTACAGTGATAGTTGCACCAATGATGGTTTCATTGCTGGTGCTGTCTTTTACATAACCGCTGATGGTAAATTTTTCCTGTGCTTTCAATGGTTGAAGAAGAACAAAAAAAAGCAGCAGTCCAACAAGATGTTTTAAATAGTGCATAGTATGTTAAACATTCGATAAGGTCTTAAAGTTCAAAGGATGCTCTGCGAATTACAGCATCTTCATACATCGTACTTCGTACATCACACATCTTACATACATTAGTATTTCAATGTTTCCTTTGTTTCACCACAGGTCATCATCTTTTTTCCAAAGTAAGGATTCCTGATACTGTCGGCATTGCTTAACCAATATGCGCCTTTATCTTCAAATGCCATGGGGCAATACTGATAATAAATTGTTACGCCTGCAGGTTTAATTACCCGCAGCATATCATAAAACGCATTGGAGATCATTTCAAAGGATTCTCTTTTCTTTTCGATATCATTTTCACCCAGCATACCGGTAATTTCAGCAGCTACATCGCCCGGTCTTCCGTAAATACTTGAAAAGCCTAAAGAATCATTTATCTGCACTTCATCCAGTTTCAAACTGTCGAGAAATGTTTTCAATTGAGTACCTGCCTCATTCACTTTTACTGCATCAGTTGCCACGAACGCATCTTTTAAACTGTAATACGCATTCAGTGTGTTATTAATTGACTTACTGAATGCTTCTGAATAGGTATAAGCAGCTTTTACTTTCGGTTCAGTTGCGGTTGTTTCTGTTTTTTCATCTTTGTTTTTACAGGCGGCCGATAACAGGATAATTGAGAGGATAACAGCTGTATTCTTCATTAAAAAAGTTTTGTCAAAGTTAACGATTTGAAGTTTAGCCCTTCTCCCTTTTGACGAATGGCTTACCTTTGCACACAATTTTAAAAATATGTTAGCAGGTTTTCAGAATTTGACCTTTGAATTTGGAGCGAGAGCAATTGTGGAAGATGCCACCTGGCATATTCAACCCAATGAACGGATTGGCCTGATTGGTTTTAACGGTACGGGTAAATCTACCCTGCTGAAATTACTGGTAGGCGAATACCTGCCCTCCAAAGGTGAAGTAATCCGCGGACGGAACACCAGCATCGGCTACCTGCACCAGGATCTGTTGAGTTTTGATACCAGTGAATCCATTTTACAGGTGGCACTGGGTGCCTTTGAAAAAATATTACTGCTGGAAAAAGAAATTGAGGAACTCGGTATTCAGTTAGAAAAAAATCATGAAGATGAAGCCCTGCTTCACCTTTACTCCGATAAGCTGCACGAAATGGATACCCTGGATGGTTACAACATCCATCACAAAACAGAAGAAATTTTACAGGGACTTGGTTTTGCCAATAAAGATCTTCTACGGCCTTATAAAGAATTTAGTGGTGGATGGCGCATGCGTGTATTGCTGGCAAAGATGATTCTGCAGCAACCCGATTTGTTATTACTCGATGAGCCGACAAACCATCTTGATTTGCCAAGTATTGAATGGCTGGAAAAATACCTGCTGCATTACCAGGGCTCAGTAATCATCGTATCGCATGATCGCTGGTTTCTTGACCGCATGGTAACCAAGATTGTGGAAGTATTTCAACAGGGGCTTCATATTTATGGCGGCAACTATTCATACTATCAGAAAGAAAAAGAGCTGCGCATGGATCTGCAGCAAAAAGCATTTGTCAATCAACAGGATTTTATCCGTCAGCAGGAACGATTTATTGAACGCTTCCGTGCAAAAGCAAGCAAGGCTGCCGCTGCACAAACTGCTATTAAGAAATTAGAAAAGCTGGATGTAATTGAAGCCCCAAGTAATGACCGCCCCAGCATCCGCATCAACTTTTCCATTGATAAAACACCGGGTAAAGTGTTATGTGAGTTGAAACATGTAACCAAACATTTTGGTGAAACAAAAATTGTGACTAACAGCAGCGCTGAAATTGAGCGTGGCGATAAAATTGCATTGATCGGTGCCAATGGAAAGGGAAAGAGTACCCTGCTGCGAATTATTGCCGGTACAGAAAAATTTGAAGGCGAACGTAAATGGGGACATAATGTAGAAGAGAGTTTTTATGCCCAGCACCAGTTGGAAGCTTTGGATCTCAATCTTACCTTGATTGATGAGATGAAAAACTGCGGCAGTAAAAAAACCGACCAGGAATTAAGAACTCTGCTGGGCTGTTTTTTATTCAGTGGTGATGATGTAGAGAAAAAGATAAAAGTATTAAGTGGCGGTGAAAAAGCAAGGATTGCACTGGCGAAAACCATTATCAGCAAAGCCAACTTCCTGTTGTTGGATGAACCGACGAACCATCTTGATATGCATTCAGTTGAGTTATTGATTGAAGCATTGAATAAATACCAGGGTAGCATGATCCTAGTAAGTCACGATCGTTTCTTTGTTGCACAAACAGCCAATAAGATTTGGGAAATTGTGGATGAAGAAATCAAAGAATTTAAAGGTACTTATACAGAATATCTGGAGTGGAAAGAACGGATGGCGAAAAAACAACAAGCCGATAGTAAAGAGTTAGTAGCCGTTAGTGATAAGAAAGCAGAGGTTAAGAAAACGGTTGAACAAAAGCCGGCGAATATCCAGCAGCCATCGAACAACGATACGAAACAGGTGATCAACAAAGAAGCAAAAAAAGAACTGCAAAAGCAGCAACGCATTTTGCAACAATTAGAAGAAAAGATTACGGCAACTACACAACAAAAAGATAAACTGGAACAACAACTGTCTGAACCGGATACCTATTCTGATAAAGACAAATTCGTACAAACGGAAGCGGCTTATCAAAAGTTCGCTAAAGAACTTGCACAATTCAACAAAGAATATGAGAAGGTATTTGAAAAAGTGATGGAGCTGGAAAGTAAGATTACTGGATAAGAAGCTATCAACTTCAAGCAAAAAAAAAGCCATCCTTAAGAATAAGGACGGCGTATTTACCTATAAGAGAACCAACAGTGCGTTGAATATATTTACAGTGACTGCTCACTCACTATGCGGAATGAACCATCCTGATTAATTTGTTTAATACGGTAATATAATTTTGTTTCTGGCACCTGTTTTACTTTAAAAGAATAAGTAAAATATTGATTGGTATAAAAACCTCCCAGCATCAGGGCAATTGATTTATAATTTTCAGCATCATTGCTGCTTTCAATTTCATAATAAATTTCTTTTGACTCTGACTGCGCTTTCCATTCAAGAGTTGTAAAAGATCCTTTCTGCCCAAACTGAACATCATATACTTTAGGCCACTCAAATGAAGTACCTGGAAAATCAGAAGCAAACCCTGTGTTAGCAAACAAAAGAATGAATAAAGTGTACAGTACGGGTATAAGTTTCGTTTTCATATTAAATTATACAAATAGCTAAATCAATCAAAATAGGATTGGAAAGCAACCTGGTTCAAAAGAGGATTTGGAACGGATTATAAGGATAACTGATGGAAATTGAAAACGGGGTATTAGTTGGATAGTTTCAGGGCCGGTATCAATTCTGACCGTAAAATTACTGTCTTTTTTGATCTAACCAAGCTTTTACCAATGTTTTTTTCATTCTTTCTTTATTGATGCAGATGATACTTTGTTAAACCCTTACTCAGCCTGCTTTTGCGCTTAAAAAAAAGCTGCAGCATTAATAATTAAACTTCATTCCCATACATACAAAAAAGTAAGAAGGGATATAATTGGCCGAATAATAAAACCTGCCCTTTTGGAAACTTTTAGTATTGTATTCAATACCTGCTATCCATGAATTTGTGTTTGTGTTTTTATACACTGAAGACCTCTGCACTCTTACAACTCCTCCATATACATGAAATGCATCAGTAAGTTTTTGTCCCACCTTTAAACTGAAAAAAACCGGTTCCTCTGGATTCAGCAATGCAAAGTAACCAGTGGTGACGGTTGTTTTCTTCAAAACATATCCAACTGAAATATCTCCGCCAAAATTTGCCTTTTTTGTCATACCTACTCCTCCCTGGAAATAAATCTGGCTATATGATAAGCCGCAGGTAAGAAGAAAAAATAAAAATAAAATTGTTTGTTTCATGGTAACCGATTTTTTATCTGCTGATTTATAAAAGCAATATTGCCCAACTCATTACACTTAATAAATGGAATGCGTTAATAATTGCAGAAACAGAAAGACAGAAAAACAGGTTGACGGGAATAAGCAGATACGGAAAAAGAATAAGCAGTTCTTTTTTGAACAAAGAAAAGTAACCTCATTCCATAAAGTACCTGATTGACAACAGTTTTCATGTTCAATACCAATTATTAAATCATTCGAAAAAGGAATGGAAAAAAAAGCTGATTTTAAGAAGGATGATTGGTACTGATTAAGATAAGAAGGAGGATTTTATAAACGGATTGAGAAGGACTGGTAATAAGGGTAGCTACAGTGGCCGGATTCAATCTTCAGTAAAAATAGTAATATTATTCAGAAAAACAAATATTCTATTTATTCTAACACGATATTTAAAATAAGTGCTGAAAATACACCCGGCAAATACAAAAGCAGCCATTTTCATGACTGCTTTTTGTGAACTGGATTGGATTCGAACCAATGACCCTCAGCTTAGAAGGCTGATGCTCTATCCAACTGAGCTACCAGTCCATATTTTTCGATTGAAGTCTGCAAAGATAATTTTTAGTACCATTGCATCCAAACCATTGTTCATGGATGTTCAGATTGAAGAAAGCTGGAAGCAGGAACTGAAACAGGAGTTTACAAAATCCTATTTTCAGCAAATCGTTGCATTTCTGAAAACAGAAAGAATCCAGGGCAAAACCATCTTCCCGCCCGGGCCACTCATCTTTAATGCATTTACGCAAACACCTTTCGATAAAGTAAAAGCAGTGATCATTGGTCAGGACCCTTATCACGGACCGGGCCAGGCACATGGGCTTTGTTTTTCTGTGCAGGATGGCATTCAGCCACCACCCTCTCTCATTAATGTTTACAAAGAAATTGAAAGTGATCTTGGTACAGGTATGCCTGCCCGTTATGGAAACCTTACTAAATGGGCGCAGCAGGGTGTATTATTATTGAATGCCTTCTTAACTGTAAGAGCCAATGAACCGGCCAGTCATTCAAAAATTGGTTGGGAAGAATTTACCAATGCAGTCATCAGAAAAATATCCGACGAGAAAAAGGGTGTTGTTTTTTTATTGTGGGGAAAATTTGCGCAGGAAAAACAAAGCCTGATCGATGAAACCAAACATCATGTGTTGAAAGCAGCTCACCCTTCACCTTTCAGCGTTGAAAAAGGTTTTTATGGCTGTAAACATTTTTCAAAAACTAATGAACTCTTATTGAAACAGGGGCTTGAACCTGTTGACTGGAAATTACCATGAGCTTACTTAAAAATATACTGGGACGGATATTTGCTGTATGGGCAATGCTGTTGTTTGTTGTTACAATGCTGCTGACTTTATTACCAACCTGGGCCATGGGTTTATTAAAAGAACCGAAACGTACACATTGGTTTATTCAGCTTTCAAGAATATGGATTGGTACATGGCTGCCCTTAGCCGGCATTCGTTTAAAGATAAAAGGAAGAGAGAATTTTAAGAAGGGTGAAAACTATGTGGTGGTTTGTAATCATAATTCATTTATGGATGTTCCTGTAATGTCGCCGGGTATGCCGGGACCGCTTGGAAACAAAACCATTGCAAAGATTGAAATGGCAAAGATTCCTCTCTTTGGTTTAATTTACAGAAGAGGAAGTGTATTGGTTGACAGGAAAAGTGAAGAAAGCCGGTTGAAAAGTTATACATACATGAAACGTGTACTGGAAATGGGATTGCATATGTGCATATACCCCGAAGGCACACGTAACAAAACCGATCTTCCATTAAAAGAATTTAAAGATGGAGCCTTTCGCCTGGCTATTGAAACAAAAAAAGCAATTATCCCCGCTGTGTTATTTAATACCAGGAAAGTTTTGCCAATGCATAAAACTTTTTTCTTCTGGCCATCAAAAATTGAGATGCATTTTTTAGCACCTGTTGAAACAGCTCACTTAGGAATTGCTGATACAAAACAATTACGCCAACAGGTGTTTGATTTGATGTGGAAGTATATTGAAGAAAACAAAATTTGATTTCTTACTGCGGGTAGGTATAAAAGGATCTTGCTCTGTTAATCCGGAGATCTCTCAGCATACCTGATTTTGGACTGATGCTTACGCTGAACGAACGGTAAATTCCAATGGGTGTTACATTGATGGCTAATTGCCAGCAATGCAGATCTCTTGAAATGGCAGTAGTGAGGTATTGTATTTTTCTTGTTTGAATATCAAAGTTGCCGCTTGCCTGTACTTTCCATTTTTCCGTAAGATTAAAATCACCACTAAAATTTACTGACTGAGTTAATTTGATTTCAAACCCCGCATAATTCGGTTTCGCCTGCTGCACCAAACTAAGGGAATAAGAAAGGTTGATACTCCAGGGAATATTAAAATCGGCAAACTCATCAGGGTTCCGTTGAATAACCCCCATTTCCCTGCTTGCATCATCATAATCATTCCGCTGATCTTTCTGGTACTGTTCCTTTTCTTTCTGCTTCTTTTCATCTTTTGGTTTACTCTTAAACTGAGTGTTTAAAGAAAGATAACCACTCGTAAAATGTCCTAACGAAAATTTACCTTTCTCCTGCCATGCGTATTCTTTTTTTCTGAAACCTGTTTTCGGATCAAATTGATACGGTGAGATATTGGCCCCTGCTGTTAAACTGATTTTTTCGAATAAATTACTTCGCAGGTTAAAACTAAAATCACTTAACGCAAATGAATCGGCCAGTAAATTATAAGCCGTACTCATTCCAAAGCCATCAATCAACCGTACTTTTCTTGATTCGTTTTCACCACTGGTATCTTTTTTATTCTTCATTTTCATTTCCAGGTTATTATCAATCGAAAAACTCACAGACCCTGATCTGCCTTCAGGAATATTATTATCAAGTGGACTGTATCCACTGAATTTATCAAACCACATTTCTCTTCCTGTTGAATCAACCCTTCGTTTGTACCATTTACTTTTATTGATATCCGGTTTATAACTTAACCCAATGGATGGTCTTATCACATGCCTTAATGCCTGCACATTTCCTTTGTTCTTAAAGTTCATGGTTCCGAATAATGCCGTACTGAAGTTTAAACCAAAACTGATTTGCCTCTCAGGATAAAACCCTTTTTGTCCGATCGTTTCTACAGTTTTGGTTGACGAATCCCAATGCTGCCGCATGAATGTACGTGAATGCCATGTTTCATCATAACTAATGGCAGGGCCAATCTGCAATGGCCCCAGTGGCGGCAATGATAACTGAATAGGAATACTATGTCTTGCACTCCAGTCGAATGTATCAATGAGTTGTTTTAAACTGAAGGCACTGTCGTAAAATGAAAACTGGTTACGAAAACTTCCATTATAGGATATACCTAATTTCTCATACCATTTAGGGGTACCAACAAATTCTTTTTTCTGAAAAGGATACAATGTATTTACAGTAAAACCAACATCGGGCAGGTTTACATTAAACAACCTGGTTAATGTGTTTTGTGTATGATTGGCACTCATCGTTAAATTAAACGGTTTGCCCGCCCATGTTCGCTGGTAGGCGATAGAAGAACTCAGATTATTATTAAAATTCTGCTGTGCATTGGATGGGAAAAATTTATTAAACAAACTTGTGGCAACGTTCACACTGGCGCTGAATGTTTGTCCCGGTCTTGCTTTGCCATCTACACTGTGATTCCATTGAACAGAAAAGTTACGGCTTGGTGGCTGAAAGTCAGGATCGCCTTTAAAGCCAATCTTATTGTTCATATAACTCAGGTTAAAACCTCCCTGGTACCTGTACCGCTTCCGGTAAGTTGGTGAAAGAAAAATATTATACGAGCCATACGAATAAATATTTGTGCGGATGGTTGCATCCCAGTAATCACCAAAGGTTTTATAATAACCCAATCCTTCCAGTCCAAAACCTAATTGAATATTCGCCACAGGAGAAGGTGTTAATATACCGGTACGTCTGCCCTGCTTCATCGGAAACAATCCAAACGGTAACCCAACCGGAATAGGAATTCCTTCAAACTCAGGGCGGATGAGGCCGGTTACAGCCATACTATTGCTGATGAATTTAACTTTATTGGCTCTGAAAGCAAAATGCGGAGTATCATAATTACAGGATGTAAATCTTGCTTTCGCTGCAAAGAAAACAGTGGGGCTGATTCTTTTTACTTTTTCTCCATAGATATACATTTCGCCTTCCTGTGTATAGGTGCCAATGGTTAAACCACGTTGTGTTTTAAAATTATAACGGATAGTATCGGATGTAAATGCACTTTCGCCCTGTTTAAATGCAGGAACACCAACAGGACGGTTGGCAGAATCCCGTACAGAAAAAGCTGTGAGTATCTGTGTGGGCTGATCTAATTCAATAATAGCAGCATCAAGGCTTACATCTTTAAACTTTACAGAAGCTTTGTTATAGAGATAAATTTTCTGTCCGGGTATATCAATCACCATCGAGTCTTCGGCTTCAAAATCAACGGGAGCATCAATAGAGTCTTTTGAAATTTTCAGATTGAATGTATCGATCTTCTGTACTGTTGAATCATTCATCTGCAGTGTATCTGCCCTGCTAACTGAATCTTTTTGAACAGGAATTGTATCATTTAACAAATTATTTGCTGCTGCAGAATTTCGTGCCGGTTGAAGAACAGGCTTCTTTTTTACTGGTGCAGGCACCGTATCAGCAGGTAAAAATGTTAAAGCAGCAAAAAAAGATGAGTGGTTATGAAATGCAGCATGCCCCTGCACCGTTATGCCATAGAGCAGGATTGCGGCTAAAGCAGCAATCAATACAGATTTATAATTAACTTTACAACGATAGTTCATGATGCAGTAGCGGCAAAAATAACCACAATTGCATTAACGAACTGTGAATGTTGGAGAGAACTACTAAACCCAAAAGAAATTCCTGCGATGAACAAAAACTGGTTACAACGGCTTACATCACTTGTAATGATAAGCCTGGTTATTTTATCATTTGTTATTAAAACAGAACCTTCATCTCTCAAGGCTTCTAAAATAAGAACAATCATTGTAGATGCAGGTCATGGCTTCAGGTGCGAGAATGGTTGCAGGCATGGGGCCTTTGGAACTGAAACATCGGAAGATGAAGTAACCTATGCGGTAGCCAAAAAAGTTGTAGAAGAAATAAAAAAGGAAATGCCTGATGTAAGAGTTCTTGAATCACGCCCCACCCCCAATTTTGTAGAAAACAGAGCAAGAGCAGAATTTGCCAACAATAACAAAGGCGATCTCTTTGTTTCTATCCATTGCAATTTTGCTCCCAGACTGAGAGAAGTAAGAAGGGAAGGCTCCCGTAAAGAAACCTACTTTGTGTATACAGGAAAAGGAAAAAAGAAAAAGAAGATTAAAAAAACAAGAACGGTTCCTGTTTATAAAACCTATTATCATCCAAACCCCGCTAATGGTACAGAGACCTATGTGTTTGCTGCCCATAAAACCGATGATAAGGAAGAAATCATCATGGAAAACGGTGATGTATTTCAGAACGAAAAAGACGACAGTACAATTGTAACAGATATTAACGACCCGATTGTTAAACAACGAGTAGCCCTCTGGACCAAGCAATTCTTTTCGAGCAGCGTTAAACTGGCCTCCATTACAGAAGAAGAATTTGTGAACATTGGCCGTTTCAGCCGTGGAGTAAAACAACGTCAGAAAGGTATTTGGGTACTGCAGGCAACAGCAATGCCCAGTATTCTCATAGAGTTGGGCTTTCTATCTTACCGGCCGGAAGAAGAGTTTTTGATGAGTAATGATGGTCAGCAAACAATGGCGGAAGGCATTACCCGATCAATTAAACGATACAAAGACCTGGTGGAAAAAACGCCAACGGTTCAAAATACCACTAATGGCAAAAAGTAATCGCTGAAAGAGATTTTAACGTGAGTTTCTATCTATCTTCTTTGCGGCGGATAAACATTTCTTATTTTTGACCCGTACTGAACCACCCATTCACAGGTTTCAGTGAAAAACTCATTAACAACGATGAAAGTTTCAAACGAAACCAAAGTAGGCGCCTTAACCGTTATTGCCGTTACCTTACTGGTGCTGGGATATAATTTCCTGAAAGGAAAAAGTCTGCTCAAAAAATCAAATGTGATCTATGCCCGGTTCGCCGACGTTGGTGCGCTGGAAATTTCAAATATGGTAAAAATCAAAGGCTTCCGTATCGGTAATGTTTACAAGATCGACAATATGGATAAGGATGTGAGTGAAGTGATTGTTACCATTAACATGACTGAAAATATCAATATCCCCACGAATTCTGTTGCTGTCATCAACAGCAGCCTTACCGGAAGTGCATCAATCAGTGTGCTTCCCGGCAATGCCACCAGTTTCATTTCCTTTGGTGATACCCTTCACAGCACCAGTAACCCTGATATACTTTCCAAAGTAATGACAAGCGTTGACCCTGTAATGGCGAACGTAAAACAGGCAATTGATTCACTGAAACTGGTATTGAGTAATCTCAACAGTGTGTTTGATGAACATACAAAAGCAAATCTGAAAGCTGTTATTGCCAATTTAAAAACAACATCTGATGATCTCACGGTTATGCTGAACAGCAAAAATGGTGCGTTGGCAAAAACATTAAACAATGTTGAAACCTTTACAACCAATCTCAACGGCAACAACGAAAAACTGAACACTACCATTGAGAACCTGAAAAATACTTCGCAGAAACTTTCTGAAGTTGAAATAAAAGAAACCGTTGCCAACCTTAACAATACCATCACTCAGCTGCAGGTCATTTTACAGAAAGCAAATAAAGGAGATGGATCACTTGGATTACTCATCAACGATCCAAAACTGTATAACAATCTCCAGAACACCAGCAGGAGTTTGAATATT
>JANOIQ010000441.1:0-4684 GCA_031407835.1 Chitinophagaceae bacterium | reverse complement strand
ATCAGAAAGGGATTCGATATATGAATTACCACGGAGGTCCTCAAAGTCGGGAGCTAGCTTTGCAATGTTTTGTTTGTGAAACAGAAATCTTTCTTTAAGTGAAAGTGCTGCAGCCTGTTTATTCAGTTTAGATGCAATTGCTGTTAATGCAGCATCAAGATTTTTTTCTTTAACACCGGGCTTGAGCAGCGCATACGTAAAGCCACTCATTGATGTAAGCAATGAATCTTTTGAAATCTTTTTGTACGTAGCCATTTATATCATTACATCGCTCCGTAAATGTGTATTACGTTTGAAGGGCTTTAATACACCTGTTACAGTAAAGTCTCCGTAATCCGGATGGCTGAGCACCATACCAACAGGATCAGCTGTTCCAAAAAACACTTCTGCTTTTTCCTTGGTAAGCACTAATGTATTAGGTTCAACAGGCCGTGAACCTTTCTCAAACTGAAAGCCAAATATGTCGAAGAAAGCAGGCTCTACATAAATACTGTTTACGTCAATTGTTTTCAAACGGTTATTTAACTGCCATCCAAAATCACGCACTACAAAGGTTGACTTTTCAATATAAGGATAGCCCTGCTGCAATTGTTCTGCTGCTGCAGCAGGCGATAGTGCATATCTTGTTTTTGTACCAACATTGTCCGTAACATCTGTTGTTATTCTGAATGTACGTTCAGGATAAGGATGAAAATTATCAAACTCGTACGCACTCTGCACCTGCATTAAACTCAGCAGCGCAAACGGTATTGCCAGGCCAAGTCCCACAATATTGATAAAGGAAAACAATTTATTCTTCCAGAGATTGCGCCATGCTACTTTTAAAAAATTACTGAACATATTAAGCCTGCTATTATTATCATTTAAATTTCACTTAACAATCTCTTTTAAAGCTAACTTATCCATTTATTGTTTATTCTGTCCGTAAACTATACATCGGGTTTGCGTTTGCTGCTTTATATACTTTGTAACCTATGATAGCAGCCAAAGAAAAAGTAATTACCGCCAAGGTTATCATATAAGCATAGGGGTCAGAATCGGGATGATATTTATAAATAACCTGAAAAATAAATTTGTTAGTAAATAAAAAACCCAAAGCAGACCCAACTACAAAAGATATTAAAACGATCCTGATAATTTCCCTGTTAATAGCAGCTAATATTTGCAGCAGAGAAGCACCTAAAACTTTCCTGATACCAATTTCTTTACTCCGTCTGTCGATGTTTAGTGAAATAAGCGCAAACAAACCTGATAGGGATAACAACAAAATTACAATCGCCAGGAAAAATGCAATTGCCTTGAAACCTGCATTCAACCTCACTTCCTTTTCAATCAATTCAGTTTGCAAGAACATATTAAATGCATAGTTTGGGTTGATCTTCTGCCATACAGTTTGTATATATTTTGACAGTGCAGGCAGCTTTTTTTCGTCAGCTCTAATTACTAAAAAACTATAATGCTCTGCATTTGCCAAACGTAATACACATGGCGGCACCAAACCATGCAACCCAAATTCTTTAAAGTCATTTACAACTCCTGTTATGGTATAGTTTATACTGTCAATGTTTACCCGTGCCCCTATCGGCTCCTGTATGTTTAATTGCTTTACAAATGTTTGGTTCACCATTACAGAAACATCTTCATCGCTTTTATTATTATAAAAATGACGGCCCTGCAATAACTGCACACCCATTGTTTTTAAATATTCTTCTCCACCTATATGCAATACCTGCGCCTGCACTTCATTATTATTCGTTTTTGCTACAGCACTGTATGAATTATCTCCAATTTGATGTTTTGTGCCTGCTATACCGTTTATTGCAGGATTAGATCGAATTTCATTACTCAACAGCGTATAATCTTTAGCAGTTTTTAGTTCAACAACTGCAAGTTCGTTGATGGCATAACCAAAATCAACATTTTTCTGATAGCTGGTATTCTGTATTAAGATGATACCCACAACCATTGCAAAACAGGAAAGGCTAAACTGAGCAATTAATAAAACCCGGGTAAACCTGTTTGTACTTCCAAAAGTGGTTTTACCTTTTAAAATACTGATTGGCTTAAAGGAGCTGATATAAAAGGAAGGATAAATCCCGGAAAAAAAAGCAGTGACCAATGGCATCAGACATAAAAAGAAAAACAATCCGCTGCCGTTATTAAAATCAAATAACAAACTGAGCCCAGTTAACTGATTGAAAGAAGGTAACAGAGTTACTACAAAGAGGATTGCTAAAACTGAACTCAACAAACATAAAATAATATTTTCAGTTAAAAACTGATAAATCAATTGTGTTCTTACCCCTCCCATTACTTTCCGGATGCCAATTTCTTTTAACCGGTTGCTTGCAAAAGCAATAGAAATATTGGTAAAATTGAAACAGGTAATCAGCAATATCAGAAAAGACATAATAGCTGGCAAAATCACCAATACTCCACGGGGATTAGCGGCTAATTGACTGCCATGTACATAGTTGGGCATATCAACATCTGAACTGAAGGCAATATCGTTAAACTGCTGAAGATAAAACCCTGATACATTCCAATTGTTATGATTTCGGTTATGCACCCCAACATATTGTACAAGGTTTTTCTGAAATTGCTTTACATCATAATTTTCGTTAAGCGCTACAAATGTTGAAACCATTTTTAAAGCTCCCCAATTACTTTGCCGTGCAATGCCTGCTGTATACAAATTGCTGAAAGAAGTAACAAGGTCAAATTGAATACTTGAATTATCAGGTATTTTTTGCAGAACTGCTGCAATTATAAATTCTTTTACAATACTATCAGACAGTATAACCGTTATCGTTTTACCAACCGGTGTAGTGTTAGGGAAATATTTATCGGCTGTTTGTTCACTCAAAACTATTGCATCAGCAGCATTGAAGCTATTGAGATTGCCATACTTTATCGGAAAAGAAAAAAGATCAAAAAGAGATTTATCTGCAAAATGAAGCTGTTCATTAAATGAATTACCCTTATAACTTATTACTGCACCGGAACTGGCTAATCTTGCTGTTTGCTGATTTTTATCATCTGCTGCATGTATTGCTTCTGCAACAGGTAAAGGTACTACACCCCAATTCTGATTATTTTTATTGACAATTTTTATACTGTTAACCCTGTGAACATGCTGTGTATTGGAGTGATTGTTGTCGAAACTATACCTGTAACTGTAATTCAGGTAAGCCATAATACAACAGGCGATGGCAAAACCTAAACCAAGTAAGTTTAACGCAACATAAATTTTATTACGTTTCAGTATCCGGAAAGCTATTTTAATATAGTTGCGTATCATAATTTTATTTTACTGTATAATTTCTTACAGATAGTTATTCTTATTCTGATCGTAAACTTTTTTCCTTTACTCTGTTCGCAATGACTTCACCGGGTTGGTAATAGCCGCTTTGATGGCCTGGAAGCTTACCGTCAATAAAGTAATCACCAATGCCACTGCACCTGCCGCTGCAAAAATCCACCACGATAAATCCGTACGATACTGGTAATCCTGCAGCCAGTTATGCATAAAATAATAAGCGATTGGTATAGCAACAACAAGCGAGATAAAAACCAACACTACAAAGTCTTTTGATAGCAACCGCCAAACGTTTGCTACCGATGCACCTAATACTTTTCTTACGCCGATTTCTTTGGTCTTTTGTTCAGCCACAAAAGATGCAAATCCAAATAAGCCGAGGCAACTTATAAGAATAGCGAGGCTGGCAAAGAAGGCGGCAAGTTTTCCAATGCGTTCTTCAGTCAAAAATTTCCTGGCATATTCATCGTCAGCAAATTTGTAATCGAAAGGTGCAGCAGGAACATATTTTTTAAAGGCAGCTTCAATCTTTACAACAGATTCATGTATGCTTTTATCCCGGTTTAATCTAAGATTGATCCAATCAGCATACTCAGGATGATTAGCAAAATAAATAGTTTGTTTTACCGGTTCATACGGCGATGACATCACCATATCTTTTATAACGCCGATAACAGTATAATTTTTTGCATGCTCATCATTGCCCCATTTTAATACGGTACCTATGGGATCTTTAACACCCATGAATTTTACCGCGGCTTCATTAATAACTACTGCCGCAGAATCTGTTGGAAGGTCTTTTGAAAAATCCCTGCCTGCTGCAAATTGCCAGCCAATAGTTTTTCCAAAATCTTTTGTAACCCAGATAGTAGCAAAACCTCCATCCAGGTTGGGGTCCTTTCCCGGCCAGCTTATGCCGCCGTTGTTTGACAATACCGCGGTTACCGGGCTTGATGACTCTGCAATTTCTGTAATAGCACCATTGCTCACCAGTTCATTACGCAATAGGTCAGTTTTACCTTCAAAATCCGGCGACTTCATTTCTATCATCATCAATGCTTCCCTGTCATATCCTACAGGCCTGTCTTTTGAAAATTGTATCTGCCGGTAAACGATCATTGTGCCAATGATAAGGATAATTGAAACGGTGAACTGCACTATCACTAAAGCCTTACGAGGTATAGCTGAAAAGCGCCCAACCCTGAAAGTGCCTTTTAAAACTTTTATCGGTCTAAAAGAAGATAAATACACTGCAGGATAACTTCCGGCAATAAGGCCGGTGAACAATGCAAAGCCAATACCCATTAACCAGAATATTGGGTTGAACCATAATATCGCCATTTTTTTTCCTGCTACTTCATTAAA
>JANOIQ010000385.1:0-9111 GCA_031407835.1 Chitinophagaceae bacterium | reverse complement strand
CCCTGTCGCTGAGTTCTGTTTGATTTTTTGCAACACTGTTTTCCGCATACATTTTATTGATGGAGTGAATAAATCTTCCTGTTACCAGTTCAGAATAATAATATCCTTTTTCATGAACAGAGTCTAATGCTTTTTTCAATTCAGTTGGTTCACTGTCTTTTAAAATATATCCTTTTGCTCCTGCCTTGAACATGCGGATGATGGCATTTTCATTATCGTACATCGACAGTGCAATTACATTCACCAGGGGATGATGCTCCCGTATCCATTGTGCAGTTGCATAACCATCCATCTCCGGCATATTGATATCAAGTAACACTATGGAAGGTTCGCCATACTTTTTGATCTGTTCCATAAAATGTGTTCCGTTATCTGCTTCAAATAAAACAGAATAATCACCAAAGCTGTCTACCACTCCTGCCAGACCTTTGCGCAGCAGCACATGATCATCGGCCAGTGCCACTTTAATTTTTTGCTGTTCCTTCATTTGCTGTTTCATTAATAGGTAATTGAAGAACTACTTCTGTTCCGTTGCCAATGTTACTGTTTACAGAAAACAATGCACCGATGAGTGTAGCCCTGCTGTTCATATTCCGTAAACCAAGTCCGAAGCTTTGATTGCCTGCATCATTCAGCGGACTGAGATCAAATCCTTTTCCATTGTCTCTGATTACAATCTGCATGGCATCGTTTGTAAAAGTAATTGCTGCTGTTATTTTTTTTGCATCAGCATGTTTCATGATGTTGTGAATAGCTTCCTGCACAATTCTGAAGAGGATGAGTTCTTTCTGTTTATCAAACTTCACCATTCTTCCCTCGATGTTCAGTTCTGTATCAATGCTTCCTGTTTTATGCAGCAGTTCCAGCTCATATTCTATGGAACGTACCAGGCCCATTTCTTCCACATAATCGGTATTAAGGCTGCGGCTCAGGTCACGCAAATCCTGGATGGCTTTGCCGATGAGTTTTTGGGATGTTTTTATCTTTTCACTGGCCGCTTCTTCGGCAACGATTGTTGTGGCAAGATTAAGTTTGGCCAATGTTAATACCTGCCCAACGTTATCATGAATTTCCTGCGAAATATTTTTAAGGGTTTGTTCCTGGATTTCGAGTTGGGTTTGGAGGAGGGTTTTTTGAAACTGAGATTGAAGCTGCTGTTTTTCCAAAATGTTTTTAGTTTTTCTGCGCATGTACATAACAAGAAAAAAAATTACAAATCCTGCAAGGACAAGAAATGCTGCTGTTCCGCCATATAGAATCTGCTTTAAGCTTTCTGATGCCCCCTCTTCGTGCATAGTATTGATATAGTAATACAGGTATATAATACCCATATTAATTTATTATTGATGGAAGAAAATAGTTTTCTTGTTTTATCAAGGTGGTTATGTATTAAATAATCTGAAAACAACGTATAAAAAAATTCACCTGTATTAAACAGGAATACGCCTGTTGCTATCCAGAACATCGGTTCCTTTACATAGTTGACAACTCTTTCAACTGACAACAATTCAACAAAAAACAAACAACATACAACAATCATGGAAAAGCTGCCCACCTTCAACATATTTGTATTCATTTTCTGATGACCCTGAATGAAGAAAAGATTTGTCAATACAAATAACAGGAATATGATTCCAAATCCAAGGATAAAATTCTTAATCCATTTCTTTTGGGAATAGCTGTAAAATAAGAAGGCATAAAATAAATACTCAACAGGGATAGAAAAATTATACAGCCAGGCATTGGGCAATCTTAAATCATTGCGTAAATGCCGGCCATATAACTCAATAGAAACAATAAAGATCAGAAAAGGTAACATCCATTGTAGAAATGTTCCTCTGATTCTTTTCCAAAAAATCAGGCTTGCAAATAATGCAGCTATTTCAAAATAATTATGTGGAGATAAAGGGAACATAAGGATTTATTGATATCCATTTCGAGGACAGTCATCAGGACAAAGTTCACCGTGGTTTTCAGTTTTTACCTTTTTCAATTCTAATCCGGTTATTCCTGGCATCGCTTTCCAATAATTCACATAGGCGCAAATATCTGGTTCGTAGAACCCGCTATTCGTCAGCCGCATAGGCACAAAACCCAAAGTTGTTTGATCTTTATTGGCAGGCCTATTATTATTTCTATAATCATAACTCATAAAGTAAATCCCAATCATTGGAAATTTATATAGGTTATTTGGACTGTTTATAAATTGTGCCATTCGCATAATAGTTTCTTTTTTAAAAAACATTCCTCTTGTTTGTTTTTGACTTAGTTGTTGCCCGTGGCCTCCAAAATATCTAGCTCGATTAAGTCGATGAGTTTCCTGATTATCTGATAGTAAAAAAATATCTTGTCCTTGAGAGCCACCTGGTTTTATATTTAATCTGGTATTACTCCCATTATAACGCACCCAACTCATAATTGAAGAATCACAGCTTCCTAAACAAGCAATTCCTTTGTTTAACGAGTCTCTTGAAAACATAGCTTGATTCCCAAGGGAATCAAAAAAAATGCTTAAAACTGAATAATCAGCTATTGAATCCCTGATATTTTTTACAGGAGCAATATATAAAAGAGCCTGACGTCTGGATTTTTGAAATCTTGCTGCATATACAGGATATGTAACCATGTAAACATTAAATCCAAAAAAATCGGTATTCCTTTTAAAAAAACTATCAAGAAACAATATGACTTTGCTATTAATATAATAAGCTTTCGTTTGTTCAACATTGCCAGATCCATGTACATCTTTATAATTTTTAGCATAGAGTTTTATATCATTATAGGACAATAATGAAAACCCGGTATTAGCAAGTCCATTGCAATCAATTTCAATTTCTTGAGCAACAGTATTTAAACAAGCTGACATGCCAATTAACAAGCAGATAAGGAGTTGTTTTTTCATCATGATGGTTTTATCGTTTAAAAAATTAAAATACTATCCAAAGTTGGTATTTGCAAGTATTGCCTGAAAGAGTTTAATAACTATATCTTTCAGGTGTTTTCACCCTCCCTATTCCGGTTAAGATACCCTTGACCTGTTTTTGTTGCTTTTGCAGTTTTGTGAAAGATCAAAATATTTTTTACTTTATTAAACATTGCAAACATGAAAAAGGCATTAATTCTATTTGTGATTTCAATATTCCTTTTTGAAGGAGTTATAACTGCACAAAACAAAATCAAAGGAGTGGTAAAAGATGAAAGTAACAGTCCAATTAAGGGGGCGATAATAACAAACAAAACAAGAAACATTAAAACAAGTACTGCTGCAAACGGGGAATTTGAAATTGAGGCAATAATTAAGGATATCGTTAGCATAGAATGTATCGGTTATACTACAAATGTGATTACAATTACGGATGATAAAGTAAACTTGGCAATTCAACTATCAACGAAAGAGAGTTTAATGAATGAGGTTGTAGTAATGGGTGGATCATCCTCGCCGAAAAGCTATTGGATAGGTGCAACTCTCGCCTACAATATTGATGGTGCAGAAATTGATAATGTTGTTGGAAGTGCCAAGGTTGGCATTAATCCAGTTTCTGGAGAGTACCTTGGAGCAAGCTGGGGTATAGTGGGAAACTTCGCTAATTTTATTAGTGCTCAAAACAAGGAAAAAACGGAAAAGGATTTATTGAAAGTTGCACAATCATCACAGGGATTGAGTATTGGTATGGCAGGTACCTGGGAGGTTTTCAGACATTCAAATGATTTCAATTTGAGATGTTATGTAAGTACCGGGTACAGGTTAAATGCATTTCAAAGAGTTGGAAAAGACTCATCAAGCGTAAGCTTAAGTCAATTCAGAAATACCGCAGGAATTGAATTTGAAGGATTCAGGTTTAATAATGGAGGAAAGCTGCATCTTTCTTTTGAAGGATCTTTAACTGCGTTCAGTGAAAATAAATATGAACTGGTATTTGGAGAAAAAAAATCGTCTTTAACTAGCCTTGAAGTAACTGCCATTTTGCCTATTGCAGGAAATATTGGTTTTCTTGCAAATGGAACCTATGCAAAACAGTTAACACCTGTTTATCAATTCGGGATAGTTTTAAAAAATCTTAGATAAAAGTTTGAGTCTTTTATTTAAAGTTGACCGAATTATTATAAGGCAACCTGCATTTAAAGGGTTGCCTTATAAAAAACAAATGTTTAAAAGAAATCTACTAAGCAGTTTATAAAGTGTTACTGCAAGCGAATAAATTTTATCTCAGGTAAGTGAAAACTGTTTTCCTACCTCCCCCCCACAACCCTCACTTCCTCTTCACTCAATCCATAAAGTGTATATACTTTTTCATTGATTTGATCATCGGTATAAGCAATGCGCTGTTCTAACTGTTGCAGATGACCGGGCAGTGTGCTGCTTTGCTTTTGCTGATAGTGTTGCATTGTACAGAGGTAATAATCTTATAAGATTTCTTGTAACTTTTTGAATAGAAAGAATCAAACAAGTGAAAGATCAAAATAATGTTCCCAATACATCTTTCAAGGAGATATTAAGGTCAAAAAACCTGATATTCAAAAGGTTTGAATTTTGTAATGGTTGCACATGTTGCTTAAAACTGCTTACATCTTTGGAAATAATTGCTTCAATTTCTTTGTTACTGATCTGTGCCAGCATTTTAACATCGTTTGCAATAATCCGTCTGTTATAATTTTCAATATTAGGTTTACTTCCTTTTATCTCCTTATGAAATAACCCAGCCTTTTTGCCATCGAAGAAATCAAAAGATTCAATTTGCAAATTATTTAACGGGAGGTTGACAGGGTCATCAACGACTGCATATTCAGCTATAGCTATTGTAGAAACATGGATATTGATTTTTTCTGTAAGAAAATATTTGAAATACTCAAGTGCATTTTGATGTAACGGATCATTTCTATCCATTAGCCTGATACAAAAAGATGTATCCAGCATTATACTTTTAACACCAAGGTCAGTCATTCACACCTCCTCTTACATCATTAAGCCAGGCATCTTTGTCCTTTACTTTTTTCCAGTTAACTGAGGCTTTGTCAATAAGCATATTTAAAGCCAATTCATCATAATTCTGACTATACGAAAGAAAGTCAATAAGTGTAATATCTTTTAAAACTCCGGTTTGTAAATTTTGTTTTCCTTTTACCCACAATCCGTATACGTTATAAAGCTTATTGGCGCCACTGGTTAACTGTTCTTTTGTCGCATCAACAGTTATTTTTCCGTATCTGTCAGTAAGAATATGCAGGTTGCTTTTGCTTAATCCACCTTCTTCAAAAATTTCTCCATATAAATATAGAGTTGTATTAACCCAGTCAGTTTGTGGCGCAATAAACTTTGTTTCTTTAGTGATTTTTATAAAGGGTTCATTATTGATTGATGATGAAAACGAATATTCTCTTCCTGAAGAATATGCCTTTTTTTGCCATTTATCTAAAACGGCAGCCGCTTTAGGCTGTAGTAAATCTGTGGTGCCCTGTTTGCCGACTTCGCTTAACAATGCAGTAAACATGATTGCATTCGCTGCCGGGATAAAGAATAAATTTTTTACAGACCCTTCTTTTACTTCGTATGAAACTTTGGGTCTTTCTTCCTTTTCTGATTTTGAGGGGAATAACAGCATTTCCACATCAGATAAAAACTCTTTGGTTTCTGAAATGTCAATATCCTTGGGATTCAGATTCCCTTCTGGCGTTTTGCCGGTAACTGTAATTGATATGTAGCTGTTTGATTCCATTCTCGGTAAATAAAATTACATGATCTGAGTGTATTTTACATTTCATTTTTAGGTAACCCTTTATCTCTGTACATAGTAAACCAATAACTTCAGGTCTTGGTTAAAAGAAATAAAACGAAACAAATGGGAAGCTATTATGCTGAAAACAAAAAAGCCTTCCGGTAAGAAGGCTGTTCAAAATCTCATCAATGATTTTTTATTTAAACAACTCCCCAAAAAACTCCTTCATATCCTTCCAGCTCGCAGTATCAGCAGCTGCATTGTATTTAATGGGGATCTTAAATTTTTCACCCATAGCAGTTGCATTAGGATTTGTAAATGCATGCATGGCTCCGGCATATTCTTTAAAAGTATAAGGAGCTCCGATTGAATCCATTTGTTGTTTGAATTTGATTGCTTCTGCCGCTGGTACAAACGGATCGGCACCACCATGACAAACAAGAATATTTGTTTTCAACAGATTTTTATCAGCAGGGGTACCAATCAGGCTTCCGTGAAAACTGACAACAGCTTTTAATTCAGAACCAAGTCTTGCAGTGTTCAATAAAATACCGCCGCCAAAACAATAACCTACCGCAGCAATATTTGCCACATCAGTTTGACTGTATGTTTTGATTTTAGCAATTGCCGCTTCAATCCTTGCCTTGGTCATTTGCGGATTTTGATAAAACGGCATAGCATATTTCCCGGCACTATCAGGATTGTCGGCTGTTTTTCCGTTTCCGTAAACATCGATGGCAATGGCAATATATCCCAGCTTCGCCAGTTCAGTGGCCCGCATTTTGGCATAATCATTCAACCCCCACCACTCTGGTACAACCAGTACCGCCGGACGAACACCTTCCATATTTTCATCATACACCACAAATCCGTTCATCGTAACACTATCAACTGAGTAAGTAATATTCTCTTCTTTGAGCTTTGGCTCCTTGCTGTCTGTTGTTTTTTCCGGTTCATTGTTACAGGCAGAAAAAACAAGCAGTACTGCAGGCAACATCAAAATGGCAGATAAAATCTTTCTCATAATTTATTTTTTTCGTTTAAACATTGATTGATATAACCACAAAGGGAATAAAAAGTTGTGAAAGATGTCACTTTATGTGAAGAAGATTAATATGTTTTGCCCCGTCAAAGGTTTGGCAAACAGGATAATATCACCCCAGCCGCCAAATTTTCCCCAATCGCAAATTTCCGAATCTTCTTATTGGTACATTACCGCCTCACCCTTACCTTTGCGGCCAAATAAAACAAAGGTTTTATTCAGCGAGGCAAAAGACAATAACAAAGAATAACGAGTTAATTTAAATCCACTTTCTTTAAATACATCTAATATGGCCAATTCTGGTAAGGTTAAACAGGTTATCGGCGCCGTTGTTGACGTTCAGTTCCACGGCAAACTCCCCGAAATTTACAGTGCTCTTGAATTGAAACGTGAAAACGGAGATATTCTGGTAATGGAAGTACAGCAGCACCTTGGCGACGACAGTGTCCGCACCATTGCAATGGACGGTACTGAAGGTCTGGTTCGTGGAATGGAAGTAGTTGACACGGAAAGAAACATTGTAATGCCTGTTGGCGAGTTAATCAACGGTCGCTTATTTAATGTAACCGGCGATGCTATTGATGGTTTGCCCCAGGTAAGTAAAGAAGGTGGTCGTGCTATACACGCTAAGCCTCCGGCTTTCGAGCATCTGAGTACAACCAACGAAATCCTGTTTACAGGAATTAAAGTAATTGACCTCATCGAACCATATGTAAAAGGTGGTAAGATTGGTTTGTTTGGTGGTGCCGGTGTGGGTAAAACAGTATTGATTCAGGAATTGATCAACAATATCGCAAAGGGTTACGGTGGTTTGAGTGTGTTTGCAGGCGTGGGCGAAAGAACCCGTGAGGGAAACGATCTGCTGCGTGAAATGATTGAAGCCGGTATCATGAACTATGGCGACAATTTCAAACACAGCATGGAAGAAGGTGGATGGGATTTGAGCAAAGTGGATATGGAAGGATTAAAAACATCAAAGGCAACCTTCGTGTTTGGCCAGATGAACGAGCCTCCGGGTGCACGTGCCCGTGTTGCCCTTTCAGGATTAACCATTGCCGAATATTTCCGTGATGGAGATGGCACTGGTAAAGGAAAAGACATCCTGTTTTTCGTAGATAATATCTTCCGTTTTACTCAGGCTGGTTCTGAAGTATCTGCGTTGTTAGGCCGTATGCCTTCAGCCGTGGGTTATCAACCAACATTAGCAACGGAAATGGGTTTGATGCAGGAGCGTATCACTTCAACACGTAACGGTTCCATCACTTCCGTACAGGCGGTGTATGTACCTGCGGATGATTTAACCGATCCTGCACCTGCCACAACATTTGCTCACTTGGATGCAACAACAGTATTGGATCGTAAGATCGCTGACTTAGGTATCTATCCTGCGGTAAGTCCGTTGGAATCTACCTCACGTATTCTTACTCCAAATATTGTTGGCGATTCACATTACGACACGGCCAACAAAGTAAAACTCATTCTGCAGCGTTATAAAGAGTTACAGGATATCATTGCTATTCTTGGTATGGATGAATTGAGTGAAGAAGATAAAATGACTGTATACCGTGCACGTAAAGTACAGCGTTTCCTTTCTCAACCATTCCATGTGGCAGAAGCCTTTACCGGTTTGAAAGGGGTGTTTGTTAGTATTGAAGATACCATTCGTGGTTTCAACATGATTATGGACGGCGAAGTGGATGAATATCCTGAAGCATCCTTTAACCTGGTTGGTACCATTGAAGATGCAATTGAAAAAGGTAAGAAGTTAATGGCGGCAGCGAAAGGGTAGGAAGCCCCACCTAAATCCTCCCCGGAAGGGAGGACTTGGAAAGGCAACACTCAAAGTAAATAGAACAGTTCTTTAATTAACAGGTGATGATAAGTGTTATGTAGCCGGTTGAAGTACTGCTATGTTTCTTTCGTTGCGTCGCACACTTCGGGGTTCAGTACTTACATCATTAATAACTTATAAATAAAAATAAACCTCTTACATCCTCAGGGCTGTGAGTGGGTCTCTCCCCCTCCGGGGGAGTTGGAGGGGGCCTCTCTTATGAATTTAGAAATATTAACTCCACTAGGAAAAACATACAGCGGCGAAGTAATTGGTGTACAGTTACCAGGCATCAGCGGTAGTTTTGAAGTACTCGATCACCATGCACCATTGGTAAGTGCACTCAAAGCCGGACAGTTAAAGATCCTGGTTGAAAAGAACCGTAATGAGTTATACAAAATTCAGGGTGGTTTTGTAGAAGTGCTGAACAATAAAGTAACTGTACTGGTAGAGGGCAGTGAAGCAGTTTAATTTGAAACCAAAATTCTCATAGATAGTCCCGTCAGAAATGGCGGGATTTTTTT
>JANOIQ010000424.1:0-2872 GCA_031407835.1 Chitinophagaceae bacterium | reverse complement strand
TTTCAGGTTTTTTATCCCATATTCTCCCGCTTTAATCGCATTATCGCCTATATCTTCGTTTTGACTGCGTGGGTCGTCATGACTTCTTTCGCTGCCAAACCATAAACGCCTGTCTTTTAATTTTCCAATTATCCATTTGTTTAAAAAAGATAATTCTGCTTCGGGTGTTTGGTATTGCGGCAACCATTTATATCCCCATTCTATGGCCCATTTATCGTAGTCCCCTATACGGGGCATTAAATTATTTTGCGCAACATTATCTTCCGGCTGTGCCACATAGTTAAAGCGGGCATAATCCATAATAGATGATGTGTGTCCGTTTTCAGTTAACCATTTATTATCTCTTAATTTTTCTACTGGTGTACCGGTACTTGAGCCAAAGTTGTGTAATAATCCCAATGTATGACCTACTTCATGAGAAGAAACAAAACGTATCAGTTGTCCCATCAACTCATCATCAAATTGCATTTTTCTTGCTTTAGGGTCAACCGCAGCGGTTTGTATAAAATACCAGTCATGTACCAACTTCATAAGGTTATGATACCAGTTGATATGTGTTTCAATTACTTCGCCACTGCGTGGGTCAGATACATGCGGGCCGCTTGCATTAGGAACAGCAGATGGTTTATATACCAGCGCAGAATGTCTTGCATCTTCCAGCGACCAGGCAGGGTCTTCCTGTGGTGTGGGTGCCTTTTTCCCAACAATAGCATTTTTAAACCCTGCTTTTTCAAAAGCAATATTCCAATCGTTTATACCTTGTATTAAATAAGGTACCCATTTCGATGGAGTGGCCGGGTCAATATAAATTACAATTTGCTTTTTAGGCTCTACCAGTTCGCCACGTTTATATTTTTCTATATCTGCATCCTTTGGCTCCATTCTCCAACGGGCAATCATTTGTATTTCTTTTACACCCTGGGGATTTAAATCAAAATCGGTATAGCCTGTAGTAAAGTAACCAACCCTGTCATCTGCATAACGGGCCTGCATGGGTACTTTAGGCAACAACACCATTGATGTATTTATTTCTACAGTAAAGTTTCCGGTGGTCCCAATTTGACTCTGTACACCATTAACACTTGCATTTCCTAGTGAGCCCTTTGTATAAGTTTTTACCGTTTTTATTTCAGTATTTATGGGAAAGGTTTTTACATCAACCACATAAGACTTGTCGGGTTGATAACCTCCGATTTTAAATGCTGTTTTAGCCCGGGATGCAAAGAAGAAAATATCGTTATCGCTGTTTAGTAAATCAGTTACTTCTATTACAATATTATTTAGAGCAGTAATAGAATCTTTATTGTATGCTTTAATATCAAGGGCTGAAACAATAGGTTGAATATTAGAATTGGCTACTGCCCTGAACATTGGTTGTGTTGAATCGGCAGAATGTTCACTATAAGAAATATCTTTTATAAACAACTTATTAGTGGGACCTTTTTCAAACCGTATTACATTTTCATTTAACTGGTCGCCGGCATATCCTGCCATGGAACCCCCACTACGCATATCAGCGCCGGCTTTCGACAAACGACTTACCACTAAAATATCCCTGCCCAAAATACTATCTGGTATTTCAAAAAAGTATTTCTCTTCAATTTTATGAATCGTAAAGAGGCCAATACTTGTTTTGGCATTTTTTGTGATGACTGAATTGTAGGATTTAATTCCCGAAGTTGGTTTAACAGGATTTGGTATCGAATCTTTTGTTTGGGCACTTACTGACATTGAAAGCCCAAAAGCAATGGCAATTGCCCATCTTTTTTTTTGCATTATTGAGATTTAATTATTGAGAAGATTTTTATTTAGTTTTTCGATTGGTCTTTTTGACAGGTTTTAAGTTTTTCTTTTGAGAAGGCAATATTGGAATTGGCTTCTCAATTTCAATTGTTGGAGATGACATTGCTGTATCCACAGTCGAAAAAGAATTGCTTGAAGAGGATGGTACTGAAATATCAATACTGATTTCTCCTGAGCCACTGGCAGAAGTTGAAACTGTGGTATCAACTTCTATGTTATCATTATTTCTGATGTCGGTCATTTTAAAAAACGCCTTATAATTAGGAAAAGGATTAGCGGTTTTACTGGTAGGAGAGTAAAGGTTCAGGTCTGTGATATTGTTTAGTCCATAATGAGTTTGCCACAGCAAGCTGTTTCTTTTTTGGGAATAATATAGAACCTGATATGGTTCTTGCGGGCCGCTGCGGCGCAAACGGTAAATGCCATCAAAAATGAAATCCAGGTAATGGGTAGCTACAGGTTTTCCATCGGCAGTTTGAATTACTCCTTTTATTTTTTCAAAAAAAATCGGCTTACTGGTTTTCAAGCCTGATTGATACGTGGTGGACACGGTACTGTCGTTCAGTTTATTTATAAGGACACCTCCATTTGAAAGTTTGGATGTGTGCAGCCAGCGATAATCTGATGTTTCAATTGCATTATGGCCTGAGATGTATTCAAATTGATGTTTGCCCATTGGCAATACTGTCTTTTTCTGTCCGTAACTTTTACAAGTGATAAGACTGGCTAAGCCAAATAATAAAATAGTGTTATTAAATTTCATGTGTATAAGGTTTTTTATTAAAACTCTTCCATCAAATACTTTCCGAAATAATGTCTTTGCTTGTTTTCAAAATAGGTTTTATAAATACCCTCGTAATGATGGTTTTGACCAGGTAGCACCAGCATATCAAAATCTTTTCCTGCTTTTATTAAAGCATCCGCCATACGGTAAGTATGAGTGGGCAACACATTATTATCTGTTTCGCCGGTTACCAATAATAAATGCCCTTTTAAATTTTTTGCAAGTGTTGCATTCACGGCTGTTGTAAATTTGAAGGAGACTTTTCCGGTTACTGTATCAGTAACT
>JANOIQ010000420.1:0-1875 GCA_031407835.1 Chitinophagaceae bacterium | reverse complement strand
TCGTTCCTGATTATGGTGAATACTTAGTAATGCAAATCAGCGCAAATCAATTGTTCTATAATATCAGTAATCATTGCCCAATAGAAAAGCATCAAAAGATTGAGAAGATAATACTTGAAAATGCAGAGTTATTGGACTTACCTGTAACCACCGATGATATAGAATAGGGTGTTATAACTTACTAAAACGCTGCTCATACGGCAAAAGTCATTGAGTATGCAAGTTTTGATAGCCAGTATATCTGGCTATTTTTTTACCCCTCATGGTCTAACAGGTATATAGTTACCTGAAGACACGAACCTTTAGGTTTGCCTGAAAGAATTTTCTAAAATAAATTTACTACTATTATTACTTTTCTTTTTGCTTCTTTTTCTTTGTGTAAAAGTTAAAAATGTTAATAACCAACAATCAAAAACTGTTTGGGTGAACTAGGACACGAACCAGCTTTAAAGAGCTATCCCCGGATGTAGACCCTTACGGTTTTTACAGGATGCATCAAATAGAAATTCAAGCTTAAAGGCTTAGTATTAAGGTTTCAATGAATAGCCTGTAAATTGATTGTTATAAAAACAATTTTATGAGTTATCAATTTGTAATTGGATTGGACATTTCCAAACACAGTTTCGACATGGCAATTCTTCTGGCTGACAGCCCGGATAATATTTTTCACAAGGCTTTCAGTAATGATGAAAATGGTTTTAAGGATTTGATGGTTTTTGTTAATGATGCTATTCCAGGTTTTGATATAACCAAAGCATTGTTTTGTATGGAAGCAACAGGTTTATATTGTAATGCGCTTCTTCAGTTTTTTCAAGCCCAGCAGGCAAATGTCTGGGTAGAGAATGCAGTTCAAATTAAACGCTCCCTGGGTATTAAACGTGGTAAAACCGACAAGGTAGATTCTATAGGGATTGCCAGGTATGCCTTTAAAAATGCAGATCTGGTAAGGCTTTGGAAGCCATCAGGTGTTGTACTTGAAAAAATTAAACAGCTTGCAACACTAAGGGAAAGAATGGTAGTAACACAAAAAAGGCTGGTAACTCCTATTAATGAATTACGAGATGCCGGTCAGGAAAAAATGGCTGACTTACTCTTTAAGTCAATCAAAAAATCTATCAATGCGATAGATGCTGACTTAAAAAAAATAGAAGTAAAAATTATGGAATGCCTAAAAGAAGACGCCAGCCTTCATCATGTTTTTTCTTTGATTACATCTGTAGTAGGTATTGGTTTTGTAACAGCTGTCAACCTTATCATTCACACACAAGGATTTAATATTATGTGCGACAGCAGAAAATTAGCTTGTTATTGTGGAGTAGCTCCATTCCCGTATCAATCCGGCATTAGTATTAAAGGAAAAACCAAGGTTAGCCATATGGCAAATAAGAGACTAAAAACTAACCTTCATCTTGCTGCACTCACAGCAATTAAATATGACCCGGAAATAAAAATATATTATGAAAGAAAAGTTTTAGAAGGTAAACACAAAATGAGTATAATTAATGCTGTTCGTTTTAAACTGTTAGCAAGAGTTGTGGCAGTTGTTAATAATGATAAAGAATATGTGAAAAAAGCAGCTTAAAATAGTTTTGTTTTGTCATAGAAATCCAGGGCGGAGGCTTTTGTTAGCATCCCCGCCAACTAACTAATTCATTTTTACTGCACGTTGGCTTGAATGCAAACATGAGCAAAAAAAGCGTGACTATTTTGCTTAGGATTTTGAACAAAAATCACTTCAAGATGTATTACAACTATGCTTAATTAAGGTATTAAGTGTATTTTAAAACACAAACACCATAAAATGAAGCCATTCTTCATCACTGCAATTCTGGTACAAACCTGCCTCACAAATTTTGCTCAGCAAGTTTTTTACTA
>JANOIQ010000323.1:0-6818 GCA_031407835.1 Chitinophagaceae bacterium | reverse complement strand
TCTAAAGTCGATTGATTGTATTTCATCACGGCAAATTTATCGGTACTGCAGCTGAGTTCATGAAATCTGCTGAACGATTTTTCCACAGCTACTTCCCACTTTTCACTTTTATTTCCTATTTACTGGTCATCCTTACAACGGGTATGATCATTTCCTCCAGACTTACTCCCCCATGCTGAAAGGTATTGCGGTAATAATTGGCGTAATAATTATAATTGTTTGGATAACAGAGATACACATCCTCCCTTGCAAAAATGAACGATGAATTTATAGTGGGCGTTGGTAATCCAATTTCTTTTGGTTCACGAAACGATAACACATCCTTGGGCTCATAGTTAAGATTCCGTCCATGTTTATACCGGATGTTAGTGGTAGTTTCTTTATCACCAACTACTTTGGCAGGTTTCTGTACACGTATACTTCCATGATCAGTTGCCATTACTACATTGACTTTCTTGTCCGCAACTTTTTTCAGCGCCTGGTATAAGGGTGAATGTTCAAACCAGCTGGCTGTAATACTTCTGTAACTCTTTTCATCATTGGCCAGTTCTTTCAGCACTTCCATTTCTGTTCTGGCATGACTGAGCATATCCACAAAATTGTAAACGATCACGTTGATATCGTTCTTCATCAGGTTGTGAATATTGTTTACTAAATCCTGCCCTGCCTGGTGATTCACTACTTTGGTAAATGATGCCTTGAGATCTCCTTTACCCAAACGTTGCAACTGTGCACGGAAAAATTCTTCTTCATGCATATTTTTTCCGCCTTCATCATTATCATTCTTCCATTGCTGTGGAAACTTCTTTTCAATATCAATGGGCATCATACCGCTGAAAATAGCATTGCGGCTGTATTGTGTTGCTGTTGGCAGAATAGCATAAAATGAATCTTCTTCCAAAATGCGGAAGCTTTCTGAAAAAATGGGCTGAATATATTTCCACTGATCAAAGCGCAGATTATCGATAAGGATAAAAAAAAGAGGAACACCTTTTTCCAAATGCGGCAATACTTTAAACTGCATCAGGTTATGACTCATAATAGGTGCTTCCGTGGCTTTTGGTTTCAGCCATTGTGCGTAATTCTTTGAAATAAATTTAAAGAACTCATTATTGGCTTCACCTTTTTGCGTTTGCAGCACTTCGCTCATTTCGGGGCTGTCGGCCTTGCTCATTTCCAGTTCCCAATACACTAATTTTTTATAGATCTCCATCCACTCATTGTAACTTGGGCTGCTGTTCAAAGCCATGAACAAATTGCGAAACTGCTGCTGATAAGCCGATGTTGTTTTTTCAGAAACCAGGCGTTTATTATCTATGATCTTTTTTAAACTGAGTAATACCTGGTTGGGATTAACCGGTTTGATGAGATAATCGCTGATCTGTGAGCCAATGGCATCATCCATCAGATTCTCCGTTTCATTTTTTGTGATGAGTACGATAGGAATGGATTGATTCACTTCCTTGATCTTGGTAAGTGTTTCCAAACCGGTAATACCCGGCATGCTTTCATCCATCAGCACTACATCAACCGGGTTTTCTTTTACATAATCAATTGCATCAAATCCATTCGTGAGTGTGTGCACTTCGTATCCCTTACTTTCCAGAAAAAGTTTTTGCGATTGAAGACTTTCAATTTCATCATCAACCCAAAGAATTTTCGCTACTGCCATGAAGATGTTTGTTATTTAAAGTTAAGTACACAAGGTACAGGAATCAGCTCACAAGATATTACCTTTGCAAACTTGCCACATTGATATTTAACAGTTCAGGAAAATGAAATTCAGAAAGATAGTTAATGACCCGGTTTATGGTTTTATTACGTTTGATGACCACCTGATTTACCAGGTATTATCACATCCCTTTTATCAGCGTTTGCGCCGCATTCATCAAATGGCATTGGCACACATGGTATATCCTGGTGCTGTACATTCAAGACTGCATCACAGCATGGGTGCTTATCATTTAATGTGCCTCGCTTTAAGTGAATTAAAAAGCAAGGGTTTTGAAATTACACCAGAAGAAGAACAGGCAGCAAAGCTGGCCATTTTGCTGCACGATGTGGGACACGGACCTTTCAGTCATACGCTGGAACATGTGTTAATAGAAGATGTGCATCATGAAGAAATATCCTTACTTATTTTTGAACATCTCAATAAAGAATTCAATGGAGCGCTTGATCTGGCGGTCTCTATTTTCAAAGGAACTTATCATAAACAATTTTTACATCAGCTTATCAGCAGCCAGTTAGATGTTGACCGGATGGATTACCTCACCCGTGATAGTTTTTACAGCGGAGTTAGTGAAGGAGTAATTGGTTACGACCGCATTATTAAAATGCTTACCGTTCACAACAACGAACTGCTGGTAGAGGAAAAAGCTATCTACAGTATTGAAAAATTTCTTGTAGCCAGAAGACTGATGTACTGGCAGGTGTACCTGCATAAAACAGTGTTGAGTGCAGAAAATATGTTGGTTAAAATTCTGGAAAGAGCAAGAATTCTTGCTAAAACTGAAAACGGCAACTTTTCATCTTCCCCGGTGCTGGATGAATTTTTAAGAACAACCCAGTCTGCCGCTTTCATTCAAAACAACTTAGCCAAGTTTTGTGCACTGGATGATTATGATATTTTGGCCTCCATCAAAAAATGGGTTGATCATCCTGATAAAGTACTGAGCACGCTCAGTCAATGGCTCTTAAACAGGAACATGCTCAAAACAAAACTCAGAATGCTGCCATTTGAGCAAAAAGAAATGGAACAGATGCAACAAAAAGTACAGCAGCATTTGTCTTTAACTGCAGAAGAAATACCTTATTTCGTTTTTGATGGCATTGCTGAGAACAGGATGTACAACCCGGCAATTGAGCGCATTAATATCTTGTTTAAAGATGGAAGTGTAAGGGATATTTCAGAAATTGAATATGGATTGATTTATCAGGCGATCGACAGCCCGGCTAAAAAATTCTACCTTTGCCATCCTTCTTTAAAGTAAAAATGGCATTTGGAATCATAAAAGATTGTTTGTAAGCGTTTTTGAAAGTAACTTTAAAACATTAAGACAGGATACATGGATTTTTCGGCTTCGCAAATCGCACTTATCGTAAAAGGAACAGTAGAGGGAGACCCTAATGCAACAGTTCGTTCTTTCAGTAAAATAGAAGAAGCGGTTGCAGGACATCTCGCTTTTCTGGCAAACCCCAAATACGAAGATTATTTATATTCTACCGGTGCTTCAGTTATCATTATTAATGATTCACTGGAGTTAAAACAGCCTGTAAGTGCCACACTAATTCGTGTGCCGGATGCATACAGCGCATTTGCCACCCTGCTTCAAACATATGAAAAGCTGATGGAGCAAAAAATGGTTGGCGTTCAGGAACCTTCTTTTGTTTCTAAATCGGCCATGCTCGGCGAAAATGTATTTGTTGGAGCATTCAGCTATATCGGGGAAAATGTGAAACTGGGAAAAAATGTAAAAGTGCACCCCCACTGCTACTTAGGTAATAATGTAACAATTGGCGATAACTGTGTGCTATCCCCGGGTGTAAAAATTTACCATAACTGTATAGTTGGAAATAAAGTAATCATCCATGCCGGAACCGTATTGGGTGGCGATGGATTTGGTTTTGCACCCCAGGCTGATGGCTCCTACAAAAAAGTTCCTCAAATTGGAAATGTCGTTGTTGAAGATGAAGTAGAAATTGGTTCTAATTGCACCATCGACAGGGCAACAATGGGTTCAACAATTATACGTAAAGGTGCCAAGTTGGATAACCTCATCCAGGTGGCCCATAATGTAGAAATCGGCAGTTATACGGTAATTGCGGCTCAAACAGGCGTAAGCGGCAGTACCAAAATTGGTAACAACGTAATGATTGGCGGACAGGTAGGTATTGTTGGTCATATTACCATTGCTGATGGAAGCCGCATCAATGCTCAAAGTGGCGTAAGTAAATCGATGAAAGCTCCCAACAGTGTGGTTACCGGTTCCCCTGCTTTTGACTATACCAGCACCCTCCGCAGCCAGGCTATTTTCCGTAACCTTCCAGAAATGGAAAAGCGGATCGCTGAGCTGGAGTTTCTCATAAAACAACTGATTGCCGAGAAAGAAAGTATCTAGTTTTCACCAGCTTTTTGAGCTTACAGACAATTACCCTCTTTTTTATTACTTTCGTGCCCATGAACAGCAGTAACGGGAACGAAAACTCTAACCAACATACTTTATCAGAATCAATCACCATTCCAGGTGTGGGGATTCATTCCGGTCATTCAGTTACGATGATTCTGGAACCTGCAGAGCCCAATTCCGGTATTGTTTTTCAACGTACCGACCTGCAGGATCAACCTACCGTAAAGGCCGATGTTGATTTTGTGGTAGAAACCAACCGCAGTACAACACTTTCTAATAATGGCGCAACCGTGAACACAGTTGAGCACCTGCTGGCTGCTTTTGTAGGCTGTGAAGTGGATAATGTGCTGGTGAAAATTGACGGGCCTGAAATCCCCATCCTTGATGGAAGCTCCCGCCCCTATGTTGAAGCTATTGAAAAAGTGGGCAGAGCAAAACAAAATGCCATAAAAACTTGGTACAGCATTGATCATAATATCTACTTCCTGGATGAAAATAAAAAAGTAGAAATGGTGGCAATGCCATCTACCGACTACCGTATCAATACCCTGATTGATTTCAACTCACCTGTATTGGGTACACAACATGCACAGCTGAGTAATGTAGGTGAGTTTAATACAGAAATTGCACCCTGCCGCACATTTTCCTTTTTCCACGAATTGGAATACCTGCTCACAAACAATCTCATCAAAGGCGGCGATTTGAACAATGCCATTGTTGTGGTTGATAAGCCTGTAAGCGATGAACAGTTGGAAACTTTATCAAAAGCATTTGGCAAAGAAAAATTTGCAATCACCAGCGAAGGATATCTCAATAATCTGAAGTTAAGATTCCCAAATGAGCCTGCCCGGCATAAGCTGCTTGATCTTGTTGGTGATCTTGCACTGGTTGGAATGCCTTTTAAAGCTCATATCATTGCCAACCGTCCCGGTCATGCAAGCAATGTAGAATTTGCAAGAAAGATTAAAGAACATATCAAGAAGAACCGTTTCAAAGCAAACGTACCTGTTTATTATCCCGAAAAAACACCGGTGCATGATGTAACGGCCATTGAAAAAATATTACCTCACCGCTATCCGTTTTTATTAGTTGATAAAGTAATTGAGCTGACGGACACTTTGATTGTTGGTGTGAAAAATGTAACCTATAATGAACCTTATTTCCAGGGACATTTTCCAGGCAATTATGTAATGCCAGGAGTGTTACAGATTGAAGCACTTGCACAATGCGGCGGCGTATTGGCTATTCCAAAAAATACAGAAGATAAATACGATACCTACTTTCTCAAAGTGGACAACTGCAAATTCAAACAGAAAGTTGTTCCCGGCGATACCTTAATTTTAAAAATGGAATTAAAAAGCCCGATAAGGCGTGGTATTTGCGAAATGAGAGGAACTATTTTTGTGGGCAGTAAAGTTGTATGCGAAGCCGATCTCACTGCTCAAATTGTAAAACGACCAAAGAATGATTAGTAACCTTGCCCATATTCACCCAAAAGCTCAGATAGGAGCCAATGTTACCATTGACCCATTTGTCGTGATTCATGACGATGTTGTTATTGGTGACGGGACTTATATCATGAGCAATGTTACCATTTTTCCATGTTCAAGAATTGGAAGAAACTGTAAAATATTTCCCGGTGCTGTCATTGGTGCCGTTCCACAAGATTTAAAATACAAAGGTGAATACACATTAGCAGAAATAGGTGATAACACAACTATTCGTGAATGTGTAACTATTCACCGGGGTACTACCGAAAAAAACACAACCAGGGTAGGCAGCAACTGTTTAATCATGGCTTATGCGCATGTTGCTCATGATTGTATTGTTGGCAACAATGTAATCCTCGCCAACTCTGTACAGCTGGCCGGGCATGTTACGGTAGATGATTTCGCTATTATCGGTGGCCTCAGTGCAGCTCACCAGTTTACACATATTGGCCGTCATACATACATTGCAGGAATGAGTGCCATCCGTAAAGATGTTCCTCCCTTTGTAAAAGCAGCCAGAGAGCCCCTGAGCTATGTAGGCATTAATAATGTTGGATTGAGCCGCAGGGGATATTCAAAAGAAACGATTGAAGAGATCTTTAAAATTTATCATATACTGTTTGTAGAAAAACATATTGTGTCAAAGGCCGTTGAGCTGATTGAGCAAATGTTGCCGTATACTGAAACAAGAGATGAGATACTGGGCTTTATCAAAAAATCAGAGATCGGTGTCATCAAACGTAAATCTCAAAATATTACTGATGAAGATATTGCTTTCTGATGCCGGTAAGCGATATAACAGGGAATGGATCTTTCGTCACTTTACTTACGAATTCAGCAACGGCAATGCCTATGCCATCACCGGGAACAATGGTTCGGGTAAATCAACTTTATTACAGGTAATTGCCGGTGCTGTTCAGCATTCAGAAGGGAAGGTTGATTTTTATGAAACAGAAAAATCTGTTTCATCAGAAAATCATCATCAATTTCTAAGTATTGCAGCTCCCTATTTAGAACTGCCGGAAGAAATGACGCTGGTTGAATTCTTAACCTTTCATCAATCCTTCAAACCTTTTCTTTCTTCTCTTACTGTTCAGGATATCATTACTATTCTTGGCTTAGAAAAAGCAACTGAAAAGCAGATTCGCAATTACAGCAGTGGTATGAAGCAAAGGGTAAAATTGGCGCAGGCCATTTT
>JANOIQ010000414.1:0-25468 GCA_031407835.1 Chitinophagaceae bacterium | reverse complement strand
AGCAATCTTATTTGGAAAGTAATGAAATTATGTGTTTACTTTGTAATTCAAAGTGCTTTTATGAACAGCCAAAATCAATCACTCGAAACATTAGCTGATATTAAAAAAATGATGGACCGCAGCAGCCGGTTTATCAGTCTCAGTGGACTTAGCGGAGTAGCTGCAGGTACCTGTGCATTGGTGGGTGCATGGTTTGCAAAGTCTGTAATAGACGGAGGAGGAAGAACTGGTATCAGAAGCATGAGCGAATTAAACAGTTCTTATGAGGCAGTGGGAATTGGCATGCTTAAATCTTTTATGGGAAACCGTTTGTTTTTGATTGCAGGAATAACTTTAACCGCCGCATTATTGCTGGCATTCCTGTTTACTTTCATCCGCAGTTCAAAACAGGGTATTCCTGTGTGGGGTGTAATGGCAAAACGGTTGATGTGGAATGTTGCCTTGCCCATGATGGCAGGTGGAATTTTTTTATTGAAATTAATTGAGGCAGGTGTGTATGGGTTAATTGCTCCAGGCTGTTTAATTTTTTATGGACTGGCACTTGTAAACGGGGCAAAGTATACATTGGGGGAAATCCGTTATCTGGGTTATGTTTTGATTCTGCTTGGATTGATTAATTGCTGGTTTCCCGGCTATGGACTTTATTTTTGGGCAGCAGGTTTTGGTGTGCTGCATATTATTTACGGAATTGTGATGTGGAACAGGTATGAACGAAAATCATTGTGAACTGAATTTGAGTAATGAAGAATCCGATTGAACTGTTACAAAAAGTATTCGATAGCCGTGTGCGGCTTGGCATCATGAGTGCATTGATGGTAAACGACCAGGTGAGCTTCAATGAGCTGAAAGAATTAATCCAGGTCACGGATGGTAATCTTGCTTCGCATCTCAAAGCATTGGAAGAAAACGGATTTATTAAAGTAAACAAAGGATTTGTGGGCAGAAAAACCAATACAACTTATGGTGTAACAAAAGCAGGTGAGAAAGCATTCCGGCAGCATATTGATGCATTGGAGCAAATGATCAGGCAGGTGGGAAAATAATTTTTTTATCTTTATACTTTGTAATTCAAAGCACTTTTAAAATAAACAAAATGGAAGTACATCAAACACAAACATTCTGGCAACGCTATGGTATTTTAATTAAATCAGTGATGGTGGGATTTTTAATCCTCATACTGCTGATACCGACAGCTTTTATTCATGAACTTGTTCGTGAAAGGCAGGAACGTCAAAAAGAAGTGATCGCAGAGGTAAGTTCAAAATGGGCCTCGGCACAAACAGTTACCGGACCTTTTCTGCTGATTCCCTATAATGAAGCACAAAAAGATGATAAAGGGAAAATAGTGTTGATCAAACGTATCATTCATTATCTCCCTGAGCAGTTAAATGTTGACGGAAAACTGCTGCCGGAAATCAGGCACCGCAGTATTTTTAAAATTGTATTGTACAAATCTGATCTTACAATTAAAGGAAAATTTCTCCCTGTTAATTTAGCAACACTTGGAATAGATCCAGCTTCAGTTCAATGGAATGAAGTGCGTATCTGTTTTGGTTTAACTGACAACAGGGGTATTGCCGAACAGCTGCAATTAAACTGGAATGATTCGGCAACTGCAATGGATCCGGGTATTCCCACTAATACAATTGCTTCTTCAGGCGTAAGTGCTTTACTTAAAAATGGTGCAGTGCTGAAAGATGCAGAACAATCTTTTCAATTGCATTTAAAGCTGAATGGATCTGAGCGTTTATATTTTACACCCCTTGGAAAACAAACAACGGTTCAATTGCAATCAGAGTGGAAAGACCCGGCATTTGACGGTAAATTTTTACCGGTTCAATCGAATGTAGACGAAAAAGGGTTTAAAGCAAACTGGACAATCCTTCATTTTACAAGAGATATTCCCCAGATATGGAATGAAGGAAAACCTGAAATTAATGACAGTGCATTTGGTGTACAACTGTTGCAGGGAATTGATTCATATAGTAAAACCATGCGGGCTGTAAAATATGCCCTGCTGTTTATCTCACTTACATTCTGTCTGTACTTTTTTATAGAATTACTGAAAAAAAGAAGCGTACATCCATTACAATATGTTTTGGTAGGACTGGCCCTGTGTATATTCTATACTTTATTACTTTCTGTTTCTGAATACATTGATTTTAACCTGGCTTATCTTATTGCATCTGCCGCCACAATCGGATTGATTACAGTTTATACGCAAAGCATTTTCCGGAATTGGGCAATAGCATCAGCCTTTTTTGTTTTTCTAACTGCATTGTATGGGTTTATTTATATCCTTATCCAGCTGCAGGATGGCGCATTACTGTTTGGTAGTATCGGACTGTTTGTACTGCTGGCAATTGTGATGTATTATTCACGGAAGATAGATTGGTATGGTTCATCAAAAACAGTAACAGAATAGTCTCACTCAAAGGAAAAGTATGATTCAACTGTTGAAAATAATGAGAAGCAGAGTGCTGGTTTTATTAACCCACTCAATCGCCCTGCCAATACTGAAGTTAATCAGGAAGAAAAAACCATTTTCTTACAGTATGGAGCAATTGAGTGCATTGCCGTATGAAACTGTTGGAAATGAATTGTGGCAAACATTGAATGCAAATAACCTGCGCCTGCTTCCTTATTATGAGAAACATGACATCAAGCATGTGGTGTTGAAGTACCCGTTTACTGATGAAGGAGAAGTATGTCTGCAGTTTTTTATGCTGGCAAATGGCCGTATTTCTTTTCCTGTATTGATTACAGTATTCTTTGGTGCTCTGACTATGCCAGAATATTACAGCTCTTTCAAAACGGCTTACAGAAAGGGAAAGCTTGCAGCAGATTTGCAAAATATGGATTGGTTTTCTATCATGGAACTACCTTTATGTTTGGTACAGGAACAAATCAACAATACGCTATAAGTAAAACATCGACATCATGATTAAATCATTTAAATACGCCCTGCAGGGTTTACTTGCAGCAGTAAGGAGCGAAGCAAACCTGCGTTTTCATATTGCAGCAGCTGTTATAGTTGTTGCAGCAGGTCTCTGGCTGCAATTAGAAATTACTGAATGGTGCATTGTTGTTATTTGTATTGGGTGTGTTGCAGGATTTGAACTGCTCAACACTTCACTCGAACAGCTCTGCAATCATGTAACAGCAGAGGAACATCCTTCCATTAAGAAGATTAAAGATATTTCTGCTGCAGCCGTGCTGCTTGTGAGCCTGGCAAGTGCTGTTGTGGGACTGCTGATTTTTTTACCTAAACTCATTGATAAAATTTAATTCATGAAGCGTATTCTTTTCTATTCTGTTTCATTTACAATTCTGCTTTATATATTCCGTGTGTTTTATACCGGAAGCATAATGTTCCTTTTTATTCCCTGGAATTTATTTTTAGCATGGCTGCCTTTACTGTTCAGCAGTTTACTGAAAGATGCAAAGCTGAATTTTAAAAACGGAGCCCTTTTTTGTTTGTGGCTTTTATTCTTTCCCAACTCACCTTACCTTATAACAGATCTGTTTCATCTGGAAGCGAGAGAAGGCATCCCGATGTATTTTGATCTTGTACTTCTGTTTACAGCTGCATGGAATGGCCTGCTGATGGGGTTACTTTCATTAAAAAATATTGAAGACAAACTGTTGCAGATTATTTCAGCAGGAAAGGTGAAAGTGATATCAGCCTTTTGTTTTTTTCTCTGCGGCTTTGGAATTTATCTCGGCCGTTTTGAACGTTATAACAGCTGGAATATCATCAATCAACCTTTTGAGCTGGCTGGAGATATTGCTGTAAGGTTTGTACAGCCATGGGCATACCCAAGAACCTGGGCAGTAACTGTTTTATTTGCTGTGCTGTTGTTGCTGATCTATGAAACTCTCAAAAAAATGCCTGCTCATTTCAGTGAGCAGGCATCTGTAAAAGAGTATCATCAAATTTAAAAATCCAGTCCTAAAGAAACATGCAGGATTGGCTTTTCATTAAAGAAACCACTCATAGGCCAGCCTGCATCAAAGCGTACAAAATAACCGAGCAATGTACTCCGGGCACCAAAACCATAACTTCCCAGGAATGGACCAAGACCAGGAGCTTTTACTACAACTGTAAGCGGACTTCCGGGTTCGTTATAAGTTAATTCAGGTCGGCCGATCTTGCTGTACTTCCCGTTCCATGCTGTACCAAAATCAAAGAACTGTACAAGCTGGAAGTTTCTTAAGAATGCATTATTAACGGGTCTGTTGAAAAACGTAGTAAATGGAGGCAGCCGCAATTCACTGTTAATGACCATTGCGTTATTACCATTAGCAGAGTTCTGTAAATAACCACGCATATTTACAGCGAGTGATTCATATACATAGCTCTGATCAGCTGCGGGGCGGTTACTTGTATTGAAATAACGTTGTTTGGCAACGCCATTACGTACCACATCATTCTGTCCCAGCATCAGCCATCCGTCAGTACCACCTAAGTAATAAATAAATTTATTATTACCCCATGAAACATCAGCAGCACCTCTTACAGCCCATATAAAATTGCGGTAGATTCTTAAATAATGTCTTGCATCAAAACCAAAATTGAAAGTAAAGTCCCCTCCTGCATCTCTTCCACTACCAGTATAATTTCCACCAAGGCGGTTATAGGCTTCAATCCATCCTTTTGCTCTGAAGCCATTCCAGATATTGGTAACGGGGTTGATGGTATTATCATGAACAAATTCAAGTCGTCCTATTGCATAATTCTCATCTAATCTTTCCTGCTCAAGTGAACCAGGTGCGAGGTCATCGCTCTTAATATTGAATACAGTACGGCGAAGGCCACCTGTGAGGCGGATACTTTGCACCTCATTCAAAGGATAAGCAATATTCGCTTGGTAAATATGTACAAGTTCAGTAGCACTATAGGGTCCAAATCCAATGCTTGCAGCCGAACGGTAATAAGCAAGACCCCAATCAAGGCGTTTTCTTAAATTATCAAAGCGTAAATAAATTTCATTATCCTGTAAACCATAATTAATGCGGAAGGCACCGGTGAATTTATAGTCTTCCATAAATTCAAAAGCAGCAACTCTCGTCATTGCATTAACAGAGTTTGAATTGCTGAGGTTAACAGGTCCGTTTGCGCCGGTGTAAGGACGCAGACGGTTGATCATGAAAATATTGTTCGAAGCAAGATTCGTTGTAAGATTATCGACAAAGTATTTTTTCTTATAAGGAAATACACGCATACGATTCAGCACCTCATCACGTGTCTGCACTTTAGCACCCATCAATTTTTCACCAACCTTTGCTGAGTCCTGTTTAAACTCCGTTTCAAAAAAATCTGTTGGTTTGGTGTCTGTTTTTACACTATCCTGAATGTCGGTACGCTGCTGTGTATCTTCTCCAATAATTTTATCAAGTCTCGTATTTCGTTTAATATATTCTGTTGGTCTTGCATTTACATTACGTTTACGCAATCCATTTTCATCCACTTTTAATTTGTACAGAAATTTAAATTCACCCTGGCGGTTTACTTCTGTTACCTGCCCGTTATCGCCTGCAATGCGTGTTTCCAGTACACTGCTTTGATAATTTGTTAAAGGGAAAGTATAAGAGCTGTCATCTGTAACACGGAAGGTATAAGAAGAATCAGGTTCAGATTTATTCCATGCTTTCAATGTTGAATCGAGTTCCTTGTATTCAGGGTTCCGCAATAATTCATCACCTATTTTATAAATTGTATCGAGCCCTGCAGCTTTGGTGCTGAAGAATCCTGCCCAACGGTTGCCAATACCATTTTCATCACTGATGAATGTAAAGTGATTGGTATTGTATTGTGATGGATAACGGGCATTCCCGTATTTAATATTGCTGAGCTGTGATACCTGCTTAAACTCAGATTTATTCCAGTTGTCAATCAGAAAAACATTGTAGCGGTTGCGTGGTAAAACAGTGTCGCCGGTTATTGCATTGGCCGACGGACGGTTACTGGAAAAGATGATTCCTGTTTTGCTGGGGAAAGCTACAAAGCTTGCATCGAGATCGTCATACACATCATTGGTGATCTGTTCAAGTTTTTGATTGTCGATCTTATAAACATACACATCACTCTGTCCGCCTTTCACAGCACTCATCACCAGTGTATTCGGATCAAGCATGTACTGCATATCATTCACTTGTTCAAATGGAAGCTCCACATTTTTCACGGTTTTTATCCGGCGGAATGCATCATATACACTCAACAATACTTTTCCTTTTTCTGAAACAACCATAGCAATGCGTGTTCCCTTTGGATCCCATGCAAGTAACGGATAGTTAGGATTTGGTTTTTCTTCCAGGTTTCGCACACCGCTTTTCCATAAAATTTTTTCTGAAATAAAATTTTCATTCAGTATCACTCTTGTTTGTCCTTTTCTGTATTCAACAACAGCATAAGTAAAACTTTTTGGATTGGGGTTTGCCTGGAAACGGAAGTAATCATTCTTGCCGATTTCTTTTGGAACGGTTAAACGTCCGGTTGGCACATTCCTTCTTGCACGGATGTCTTTATAATACTTATCCCGCTGGTACACCATGAAATCTTTCAATACATCTTTCAGCTTTTTCTTGGCAATGGTATTGGTTGCCCGGTTAATATTTTTATAAATACGGCTGAGATATAACATGTATGTTACATTTTCACGGCGGTACTTTTCTTCAATATAATACCAGAATGCATGACCGGCCAAATCGGGCTGCTCATAAGCAAACTGGTAAAAACTTTTATAACTGAAACCGATCATTGCACTTTTCAGCTCATTGTCAAGTTTGGTACTCCAGTTTTCACCTGCATAAGCTACATAGCCATCTACCATCCATTTTGGCAAATCAAGTAAAGCCTGGTTTTGTGCAAACTCGCCAAGATCATCACCAAACAGCATGGTTTCAACCAATACTTTGGCAATACCCTGTCTGATCTGACGACGTAAATCATTGTGATCGCCATTATAATAAACAACCATTTTGTTGTTTACCAGCTTTGTTAAGCCGCCGGCATTGGGATAATCGAGACCAATACCAATATTCGATTGTTTAAAATCATTAAAGTTATTGTAGAGAACAATGTTCAAACGGCGCTGTATACCAAACTCAGTAAAGTCTTCAAGTGAGGGTAATTCTTCTTCCGCAACCTGTGTTGCAAACTTGGCCAGCTCCAGACCGTTTTGTGTATAATGAACATTGAAATTGGGGCTTTGATAAAAACTCCATTTGAATTTGGTGTACTGCACCCTGTTTTTCCCGTACTCTACCATATTTACCTGTGCATAGCTTGAATTACACAGAGTGAAAAGAATAAATAATGCTGCTGCGGCAAGTCTTACAAAACCCATCTGTTGAATTCGCATATTTTCGTGTTATATTATTTGTAAGTTAACGGAGTTTAACTGTTAACTAAAAGTACAAAATTCAATTCATGTTCACTGTTAAAGCTTTCACCTTCAGCCCTATTCAGGAAAATACTTATCTGCTGTATAACGCAAAAGGCAACGCTCTCATTATAGATCCGGGATGTTATTTTGATGAAGAACGGGAAACCTTAAGCTCCTTCCTTCAACAAAACAAACTGAAACTGCAATTGTTGCTGAATACGCACTGTCATCTTGATCATGTTTTTGGCAATAAATGGATTCACGAAACTTTTGGGTTGCTGCTTCATATCCATCAAAAGGAGAAACAGGTGCTCGATTTTGCCCCTGCCAGCGGGTTGATGTGGAATATGCCCTTCGATAATTACAATGCAGAACTGAAGTATATCAAAGAAGGGGAGGAAGTTTTACTGGATGATGACAGGCTGAAAATTTTATTTGTACCCGGTCATTCACCCGGCCACGTATGTTTTTATTGCAAAGAGCAGGGATTTGTAATTGGGGGTGATGTATTATTCCGCCAAAGTATTGGCCGAACTGATTTGCCCGGTGGAAGCCATGAAACACTGATTCAAAGTATCAAAACTCAACTTTTTACTTTACCCGATGAAACCATCGTTTACAGCGGGCACGGCCCGGCTACAACGATCGGATATGAAAAAAAGCACAATCCTTTTTTGATTTAAGAAATATTAACAGCCAGCTCCTGCAACGTTAAATGGCCCCGTGATGTTATATGAAAAAAGACAGTATGAAATACCTGGTAATTTTATTTGTTGCTGCGGCCTTTTTTACAGCCTGTAAAAAAGATTGTTATACAGTTTCCATGACTTATGATCAAACACAATGTGCCGATCCATGGGGTTATGGTCCGAATGATGAGGAAACAAAGAATAAACTTGGCTTTTTTCTCGATTCTATTGGCGTGGATTATTCAAACCTCAGTTTCGCAAGGACAAATCCCGGCCAGGTATGTGATGCATGTTTCTGCACAAGCGGTGGGGTGTTTTCACTGAAAACAACAGAGCCTTTTGTTGAAACTCTTATTGAGAAAGGGTTTAAAAAAAAGTAATTACCGTATGAATTTATTGAGATAAGGAATTTTAATCAGTTCCTTTTTTTCTACCCTTGAAACAAAATACGTAAAGCCTGCGAGTAAGATGCTGCCCGTTACAATGCTGAACCAAAGAGGTGAATAGAGCCATGTTACTAAACGATGAGTGAGTACAATTAAGGATACCAACACCAAGTAAGCCATCATTTTCTTTTTGGCATAAGGTACAGGGTAATATTTCTGCCCCATCACATAACTAACGATCATCATGAACAGGTAACAGCTGAAGGTTGCAATAGCTGCACCCCAGTAGTGGAATTTTGGAATCAGTAAAATATTGAGTCCGATGGTAATTAATGCTCCCACAATGGTAATGGCAGCGCCGAGTAAATTACGGTTGGTGAGCTTATACCAGATGCTGAGATTATAGTAGATGCCAAGAAAAATATTGCCCATTGCCAGCAGCAGCACCACATTCATTCCTTCGCCCCATGCTTTTGATTTTAAAGTAATGATCCATTTTAATACATCTAAATAAAGGCCAATGAACAGGAACATGAAGCAACAGGCAATCACAAAGAATTTCATGATCCGGGCATAGGTACGTTGTGCATTTTCTTCTTTTGAATTGTTGAAGAAAAAAGGTTCGGCTGCCATGCGGAAGGCCTGGATCATAATCGTAATGAGCACAGCAATACGGTAAATGTTGGCAAAAACACCCAACTCATGTTTTGCCTGTTCCTTTGGTAAATCAACTACATGCTGATACACTAAACGGCTGAGCATATCATTAATCATACCGCCTAACCCAACAATAATGAGAGGGTAGCTATACTTCATAACTTCTTTCCAGAGGTTGCTGTCGAACCGAAAATGGAGCCCTTTCCATTCTTTCCAAAGCAAGAGAAACGTAAACAGGCTGCCGCATAAATTACCAATGAGGTAGTAGCCAATTCCAATCTTTTCACTGTAAAATGTGGCTATAAAACCATCAGGATTGTTTCTTGTATATGCCGGTAAGAATCCCAAAAACAGAAAAACGATACTGATATTAACGACAATACCTGCTACTCTCACAAATGCATATTTCTTTGGCCTGTTTTCCTGGCGCAGCCGGGCAAAGGGCAAAGTGGCAAGTGTGTCAAAGAATAAAATACTCAGCATCCATAAAATATATTCAGGATGTTCATTCAGGCCGGCTCCTTCAGCAATAAATGGCTGAAGGAGGTAAAGAGCTATGGAGAAAAGAATAGTGGTAACTAAAATAGAAATTGTTAATGTATTATAAAGGGCTTCCTTGTCTTTTTCGTTTGAAAAGCGGAAGTAGGCGGTTTCAACTCCATAGGTAAAGATGATGTTGAGAAATGGAATGATGGCATAAACCTGTGTTAGATCGGCAGTAACGGCCGGCTGTGCAAAAAGAAACGGCAAAGCCATGTTCATTAAATAACCCAAAAAGCGGCTGGCAATGGTTGGTAAGCCATACCACAAAGTTTGTCCTGCTAATTTTTTTACGTTGCTCAATGGGCGAATTTAAGATTCTTTAAAAATATGCAAACTTATTATCAATAAATATGCAACGACTTTAACTAGTTTTCTATCTTAGTTGAAAAAATAACCTGTTTCATGAAATGTCTATGACCGAAATTTGCTTTGCGAAAAGGAATGTTCATTTTCATGAACATATTTATGTAACCAAAAAATAAAAAATTCACACATGAAAAAGTATATTGTTTTTTTACTCTTGTTTATTTCAGCTTTTACTTTTATGCAGGCACAAAGTTTTGGTGAAGTGGAGTGGCAGAAGAAAAAAATACCGGCAGTAATGATTGAAATCCCCCAAACGGCTTCGGTAACCGAAGATGCTATCCGTAAAAAGCTGGCACAGCTTGGTTATACAGCAAAAGAATCCAAAGGGGCCTACCAGTATAAAGGCATACGTATTGCTGAAATCAGTAGTGAAACATTTGATGTTTTACTGAAAGTAGAACGCAAAAGCAGGAAAGAAAAGGATGAATGCGTGGTATATTTTGCTGTTTCAAGAGGCTATGAAAATTACATTAAAGCAGAAGATGATGCAGAGGTTACAGCCAATATGAAAAAGTATACATTAAACTTTTTGCCATGGGCAGAAGCTGCTGCTTTAGAAGAAGAAATTGCCGGGCAGGAAAGTAAAGTAAAATCGGTAGAGAAGAAACTGGTTGATTATAACGATGAAAGCGAAAGCCTGCAAAAGAAATTAAAGAAAGTGCAGGATGATATTGAAGAGAACAAACGCAATATTGAGAAACAGAAAGTAGAAGTGGACAATCAGAAAAAGGCATTGGATGTGCTGCGGGCAAAACGAAAAAGCTAAAGAATTCAAATCCCGGCTTACAGCCGGGATTTTTTTTTGGACTAATAATCGGCAGGTTTAATTTTTTTTCTTGCCTTTTTATGTTCTGCTGTTTTCTTTTTTGATTCAATTCTTTTTTCTTTTACGGCTCTGGAGGGTTTGGTAGCGATCCTTGCTTTTTTTGGTGTAAGCGCAGCTGAAATAAGATCGTTCATCTTTTCAATCACTTCCAGTTTGTTCCCCTGCTGGCTTCGGTGTACCTGGCTTTTTACCAGCAGGAATCCTTCTTTGTTGATGCGGTTGCTGAGCTTTTCAAGCAGCAGTTGTTTTTGCCTGTCGGTTACAAGTGCAGACGCAGCAACATTCCAAAAGCCCATTACCATTGTTTCAACCTTGTTTACATTCTGGCCGCCTGCACCGCCGCTGCGTGCTGTTTGAAATTCTATTTCACTACTCACATCTTTTATCATATCTAACCCGAAGCTTTGTATTTTCGGGAATTAAAATTACAACCAATTCACAGATAAATGAGAGCGGTTATACAAAGGGTGGCCCATGCATCGGTAAAAGTTGATCAGCAGGTAACAGGACAAATTGAAAAAGGATTACTTGTGTTTTTAGGTATTGAAGATGCAGATACTGCAGAAGATATTGATTGGCTTAGCAGTAAAATTGTCAATCTGCGCATTTTTGATGATACAGCAGGAGTAATGAATTTGTCAGTAAAAGAGGTTGATGGGAATATTTTACTGGTGAGCCAGTTTACACTGCACGCATCAACCAAAAAAGGAAACAGGCCTTCTTATATTAAAGCAAGTAAACCCGATTTTGCTGTGCCGATGTACGGGAAGATGATTCTGCAACTTGAGAATGATCTTGAAAAAAAAATACAAACCGGCATTTTTGGAGCTGATATGAAAGTGGAATTACTCAATGACGGACCGGTAACAATTGTGATAGATACGAAGAATAGGGAGTAATTTAAAAAATTGATAATGGATAAATGATCATACAATGAGTACAGACTTAACTATAAAACAAGCGCAGGTTGAAGTTGATAACTGGATAAAAACCGTAGGTGTCCGTTATTTTAATGAATTGACAAATCTGGGTATATTAATGGAGGAGGTAGGTGAACTGTCGAGATTGATGGTAAGAACGTATGGGGAACAATCCTTTAAAGAAACAGATAAAGGAAAAGAACTGAGTGATGAAATGGCTGATGTACTCTGGGTATTGATTTGTCTGGCGAATCAAACCGGAGTTGATCTTACAGATGCCCTGCAAAAGAACTTTGAAAAGAAAAATATCCGTGATGCCAACAGGCACAGGGAAAATGAAAAACTGAAATAGTGAATATGGTTTGTGAGTTTAACCTTTAGCCTGTAACTCTTATCTTTGCCCACTTTCAAACATCTGCAACCATGGCGAACGACAAACTCTTTGCAAACATTATTTCCCATGCCAAAGAATATGGCTTTATTTTTCAATCATCTGAAATTTATGACGGATTAAGTGCTGTGTATGACTATGGCCAGTATGGCAGTCAGTTAAAGAAAAACATCCGTGATTACTGGTGGAGAAGTATGACCCAGCTGCATGAAAATATTGTTGGGATTGATGCCGCCATATTTATGCACCCTACAACCTGGAAAGCCAGCGGACACGTTGATAATTTCAGCGACCCGATGATTGATAATAAGGACAGTAAAAAAAGATACCGGGTTGATCATTTAATTGAGGCACATGCTGAAACACTAGCTGAACCGGAAGCAGCAGCATTAATTGCAAAAATGGAACAATTGCTGGCAGCAGATGATTATGCAGGGATCAAACAACTGATAGATGAGAATAAAATCAAGTGTAGTGTAAGCGGAACAGCTAACTGGACGGATGTTCGACAATTTAACCTGATGTTCTCAACAGAGTTTGGTGCAGTATCGAGCGATAATCCGGATGATAATATAGTTTACCTGCGACCTGAAACAGCACAGGGAATTTTTGTAAATTTCCTAAACGTGCAAAAAACCGGCAGAATGAAAATTCCGTTTGGCATTGCACAAACAGGGAAGGCTTTCCGTAATGAAATAGTAGCCCGCCAGTTTATTTTCCGTATGCGTGAATTTGAACAGATGGAAATGCAATTCTTTGTTCGCCCCGGAACTGAACTGGAATGGTATGCCAAGTGGAAAGAAGCAAGAATGAAATGGCACCAGGAATTAGGAATACCTGCGGAGAAATTGCGTTTTCACGATCACACAAAACTGGCACATTACGCCAATGCAGCAGTTGATATTGAGTTTGAATTTCCATTTGGATGGAAAGAACTGGAAGGCGTACACTCCAGAACAGATTATGATCTGAAGCGTCACCAGGAATTCAGCAAAAAGAAAATGCAGTATTTTGATACAGAAATCAATCAGAACTATGTGCCTTTTGTAGTGGAAACTTCGGTTGGACTGGATCGTTTGTTTTTGACGGTTTTAAGCAATGCTTATCATGAAGAAGAAGTACCCACTTCTGAAGAAGGAAAAACAGATATCCGGACAGTTTTAAGAATTCCCGCAAAACTGGCTCCCATTAAACTGGCTATTTTCCCGCTCACAAAAAAAGACGGATTGCCTGAAATTGCACGATCAATTATGCAGGAATGTATGTCGCATTTTCAATGTTTTTACGAAGAAAAAGATGCCATTGGTAAACGTTACCGCCGCCAGGATGCAATTGGAACACCATTTTGTATAACGGTTGATCACCAAACCAAAGAAGATGGCATGGTGACTGTGCGTAACAGAGATACACTTATACAGGAGCGTATACCCGTATCAGGTGTTAAAGAGTACGTACAAAAATCAGTTGTTTAATTGAACGAAGAAGAGTAATTTGCGCCCCAAAACCAGCCTGTTACAACTTTGATCGGTAGATAACACCTGCCAACGTTTATATTTTATGAATGTTGTAATTAAATAAATATACAAAATGAATTTTACTCAATTGACCCTTGAAATCCATGTTATTCTATTTGCTGGAATTCTGATTCTTGTTAATTTAATTGGATTTCTGGCCGGACGTAAACAGGTTAACAGCAAACAAAAACGTATTCTGGAAATTGAAAATGAAATGCTGGCAGCACACAAAGAGATTCTGCATTATGCAAAAACAAATAAGCAGTTAACAGAAATGCTGGAGAAAGCTAAAATTCCTCTGCCTGTTACAAGAATTGACAGCAGTGATGAAGAAGAGGATGAAAAGATTCGCAAAATTCCTTTAGGCAAAATAGGATAAAAAACAGTTTATTAAAAAAGGAACTTCATTTGAAGTTCCTTTTTTATTGCGATTAAATCTTTATTGCTTAACCAGCTTCTGCATATAAACTTCTTTACCTGTTTGATCTTTCAGTTCTACAAAGTAAGTGCCTGCCGCAAGCTTGCTGATATCAATTCTTGTATCCTGATAAGGGAATCGCTGGCTGATCATTACCTGGCCCACACTATTTAATATTCTGATATTTATTTCCCGAACCAGTGCTTTATTTCCTGCAGCAATAATCAAACTGTTCCCTGCATTGTTATATACTCCCTTTACAAAAACATCCTGTGTTTGCAGGTTCAGTTGAATAATATTCGAATAGCTAATACGGCCCTCTTTATCGACCATTTTTAAACGGTAGTAAAATTGACTTCCTGATGTAAGCACATTGTTATCAGTAAATCTGTATGTAGTTGTTTGTGATGAAGCAGGTAGTGCAGTAACTGTTCCAACAGTTACAAAATGGGTTTCATTGTCAATTCTGCGTTCAATTTCAAAATAATCTCCGTTGCTTTCACTTGTTGTTTGCCACTGCAGGTCTGCATTGGGATAACGTTTGATACCGGAAAAATTGAGTAATGTTATTGGTAAAGACTGGTCTGCAGTAATACCGCCACCGTTAATCCAGAACTCTGAAAAAGATCTCACTTTGAATTGAGCATAATAACCGTTGTTAAATGGAAGCACATCAACATTTGCAGGCAGAATATATGAATGCGGTCCAGTGTTGTTGTCGGCTAAGGTTCCGTTTTCATTGGTAAGTGTTCCGCTGAATTTTGTTACACCCACCAGGAATGCATCCTTTACTTTTGTACAGGTACCACAACCTGTTGCCTGAATTAAAGCGGTTGCTTCCTGTTCTGTAAAATAGAAACGTACCAGCACGCTGTCTGTTGGAGCAATCGTTGGTCTTATCACAAGGTTTCTGTCGAGATAATACTGATTTGTATTAAAGCGTATAGCTCCCGGATTGATATAAACACTCACATCGGTACTGCCTAGGTTTTGACCAAGCGGATTAATTGATGCTACAAGATTTCCTCCACTTTTAAAATCAATCCAGTTACTGCCACTTACTGTGGCATTAATGTTTGAAACATTAGTGCCGGTATAGATTGCTCCTTTTTCGAAAATGTGAATATCATCAATACCAACACCTTCACCTTGTGTTAACTCATCGCTTGACAATAAAAACCGGAAACGGATATTGGCTGCATTGGGCACTTCTGTACTGGATACATGCCAGCGTTGAATATTTTTGTTCCAGGATTGGTTGGCTGCAGAGTCGAACCAATTGGTGCCATTTGTTGCAGTTAAACGCTGCCAGGTGTTTCCGTTATCTATACTGTAATCAAGTGTATGATAATCGCAATTGCAATTTTCTTCCTGTTGTGAAATATGACTGTAACTGAATACAGGTTGTGTTAAACTGCTCAGGTTAAAGCAGGGTGAATAGAGATAGGAGGTTTCATTTTGTTTGTAAGTGGTGTATAAACTTGTAAACCATCCATTGTCTGCGCTTGCAGATCTGTTCATTACTGATTTAAATGGCTGGCCCCAGCTCCAGCTGCTGTAACTCACAGTATCGGTAAACCAGGTTCCGTTGTCGGTATCAAAGCGTTGAAGATAAGGGAAGGTGGAAATAACCGGGCTGCTGTAAACAAACAGGTTGTTGATACTGTCATTAACCGGGTAATTATCTCCTGCCAGCTGAACCCATGCATCAATTTCATAAGCTCTGAATGTAGAAAGGTTTGCCAGAGTTGGAAATGTATAATCTGTTTCACTGTTTGCATTTAATACCGGAATAGTTCCGGCAACAGGAATGCCATTAAAGAGCCTGTAAAAAACAGGTACATTATTAAGCGTTGTGGCAGTTGTATTTTTTACTCTGATTGTAATGGCAGCATTACCCGGTGAGCAATTAAATGTATCGGGTGTAACAAGTCTTGTAACCATTACATCGTTAGCAGTTGCAACAATTCGGATATCATCAAAAGAAAATCCATCATCCATGTCCGGGTTCTCCTGAAAATATTCCCCATTATTTGCTGAAGCAAGTCCCTGTTCATCAAAACGGATCTGGAAACTGGAAGTGATTGGTTGTCCAAGATCATTGATATTGATGGAAGGCTGTTTTATTTCGCCCAAAGCACCCTGGTTGGCGCTCAGGTCGTAAACCTGAATCCACGGTGAAGCATCGCTCCCTCTCATCCATACTCCTGTACCAGGTTGTTTTAACTGACCATGGTTCCGGAATTTAAAATCAAAACGTAAGCCCGGAGTAGCTGCATAACTGCTGAGGTTAATTGTTGCCGTTAATTTATTGTCGGATAAAATACCATTATAGTTTACTGCATCAAGTGTAGCAGACCTGGTTCCTGTTATTGAAACTCCACTGTTAATGAATGTGCGGAAACGACCATTACTGTTTGCTGTTGTAAAATCAAAACGGTCGGCGTTGGTTAATGCAAACAGGTTGCTGCGGTATTCTGCAGTTCCCGTTGTTTCAAATGTTTCTGCGAACGGGAGTATGACCGGAGGATTTGCAATATGCCTGACTGTGTAAGTGATTTCATCGTTAGTTGTTTGTGCATCACCTGCCTGTTTTACAAACACACGGACTGTATACGTACCTGTTGCAGATAAATTTGCTGTTGCAGCAAATGTATAGTTAACGGTGCCGCCCGCAGCAATTGCTGCAGATGAAGCTTCGGTAATAACTGAACCACCATTTATTTGATAGGAGATATTGTAACTGCCGGGAGTAGCAACGTCATCTAAATTTTTGATTCGTACAGTTATTTGTTGTGCAGCTGAAAGTTGAGTACTTGTATTGGTTCTGCCATTTAAAGGTGCAATTAATGTATCAAGTTTAAGATCGTTGTTAAACTCTGCTGCTGAACAGGGTGTTGCCAAAGCCGGGGTTATATTTTTTGCTGTGGCACGCATGCCAAGTGAATCTGTCATTCTTGCCCGTACAGTAAACCAGTAATTCTGTGTTTTATCCAAAGCACTTACACGATAATTCAATGATGCAGTTGTTCCAATGGAACTGAGTGCTCCGTTCGCCAGTTGCAGTATTTCATAATCAGTTGCACTTGTTATGGCGCCCCATGTAAGATCAACATACCCTTCACAGGGAACAGTTGCCGTTAATGTTGGTTGAGTAAGAATAGTAAAGTTGCCCGGAGCTGTTACCGTTGCGCCACCTCCGTTTCTTGTGACCCTGATCTTCCCTCTACTGGTGGGTGTGTTGGGAACGGTCCATCTGTAGCGATGCTGATTGGCAGCCACATTATTGTCGACGAGAGACCAGGTAGCACCATTATCCAATGAGACTTCAAGTGTAAAAGTATTGCTGCTGTTATCTGTAGCATTCCATTTAATGATTTCCTCGTCACCGGGAGAAAAGCGTTCACCACCATAAGGATGTTCCAGTTTAATTTCATCCATCAAAAATTCATAGGTCACAAAATATTCAACGGGTCCGTCGGGTACATCAAAGCCATCAAGTTGAATATTAATACTTGCACCGGGATTATTTATTGTTACCTGTTCAATATTGTTCACATGATCTTCATTTCGTGTTGCTGCAACATTCGCTGAACCTGGTGCCGGATTTAATATCCATGGCAGGTATGTCGTTACTCCGTCAACAATAGAAAGATCAAGATCATTTACCAATGCAGTGAAAGAATACGCTGCAGCTTCTTTATCGTGCCAGTACAGCATTACTTTAACCTGTCTTGTTCCTGCAGGAACCGCAATATTTTGAGAATTGTTTCCACCTGTTGAAAGAGTACCTGTGAAATAACGATTTTGTTCAATCATTTCAACCGCTTTGCGTGGATTGATGAAACCAAAGCCCCATGAATAATCAGGGCCTGCATTTCCTCTGTCGTCACCACTGTTACAAATCACTGCTTTTAACAATGCACTTTTAGGATTTGCATTGCCATGAAGTTGTTTATATCGTTCGGTTAGTAAAGCCCAGACACCGGTAACAAAGGGAGATGAATGGCTGGTTCCAAAACCTGCAACATATCCATTGTTGACACTGGCAGAAATAACATTTGCTCCACTGGCAACAATCTCAGGTTTAATTCTTCCATCTTCAACAGGCCCTTTGCTTGAACTGGTATTCAAATTGTCTGAACTGATTGAATAGTCACCTACGTTCAGTGTATTTTTTGCTGTTTGATATCCACTTTTGATTGTTGCAAATGATAAAGGATAAGGAGTACAGGTTCTTCCTCCATCGTTACCCGCAGCAAAAATGTGCTGCAGATATTGGTTTGTAAAAATTTGCTGATCAACATATTCACTTAACTCATTATAAACGCTGTTGCCCGGACATCCAATCAAACCATTATAATATGAATTGTTGGTAACGGTCATGTTGTAATCAATAAAATAAGTTGCTGATTTGGAGAGAATGTAATCATAGTAATCTACAATAAGCTGGCTGCCCGGGGCAACGCCTTTATAACGTTCTTCAATAATACCATCTCCGCCAACAGTTGCTGTAACATGCTTACCATGTGCAAAGGCGCCTGAAAAAGATGGGTTGCGGTTAATAAGATTAGTATTGTTATCAAGATGTAACGGGTCGGCATTATCACCTACGCCAACAGTAACGCCATTACCCGTTAAATTTCTTCCTCCAACTTCAAAACTTGTAAGGTTTGTTAAACCAAACATTCCCCGTTCCCGTTGATTTAACGGCTCAATATTAAAAAAAGAAAGATTGATGTAAGCAACAAATGGGAGTTCACTGATAGCAGAAATCCTGCCCGCAGGAACGGATACCTGTGCCAATCCCTGGTTGAGGTAATCAGCCTTTTTAAGTGTTACACCGAAAAAAGCAAGCTGCGATTGTACATCATTCCATTTTACCCCGTTATGCAATTTAAGATTAACCAGCACCGGCAGCTCCGATGTTTTAGTTGAAAGCAACGTTTTTAGTTCTTTGCCAATTTTTGCTGAACCTGGCATATGAATTACAGCTTTAACTCCTGCTTCATAAAACTTCGATAACATCGGTATCTGCTTCATTCTTACCTGGTAAGTATTGTCTGGCAGGTAATAAAGTATTTCAATTCCGAGCGACTTAATCATTTTTTGCTGTGCAGCTGTAATTCGTTGCTCAAATACCAGCATTGTATAAATACTGTTGCCGAATTTCCCTTTTTGCAGTTCTGCATTTACCTCAGCTGCTGTCATATTCTCTTTAACTACCAGATTTCCTCCTTTTATACGAAGGGTTCCGGCCGTTTTTTGTGCGGATCCAGTCAGAGTAATAAGAAATAGTGAAAGGGCAATACAGACATTTTTCATAATGAAGGATTGAGACAAAAAAACGATTGGCATGAGCGGTATGCAGGATGAATGTTGGTTGCGTTGATGGCAATGTTTCATTATGCTATGGATTTACAGGAATTTGGATATTCTCAAAAATAAACATATTTCTCAGAAAAGGAAAGCTTGTGTAGGATTTGCAGGTGAAATAGGATCAAAGATTAAAATCGGCGATCTGTTCTTATCTTTGCAAACGGTGAATTTTGAATTGTTGCAGAAAAAATTTAGTGATGATCCCCGCCTTTTTCAACTGGCGAACAGGCTTTCTTTTGCCCAAAAACAACGGATATATCTCAAAAACCTGCAGGGTAGCTCATCCCAATTTGCAGCAGCCGCTGCGTTTAATCACCCATCGCTTGAACAATACAATCATCTTTTTGTCGTAAATGATGCTGAAGAAGCTGCTTATTTTCATAATTCAATAGAGAATATCACCAACGAGCTCAACTTATTTTATTTTCCCTCATCCTTTAAACACCCAAAAAATTTCCGCCTCCTTAATTCGTCGCATGTAATGTTGCGGACTGAGGCATTAACGAAGTTTTCGATGCCAACCGGTCAACGGGTTGGAGCGATTGTTACTTATCCTGATGCATTGTTTGAGAAAGTAGTATTGCCCAATAAACTGCAGGGCAATATGCTGCTCATCAAAACAAACGATACATTGGATGTAGACAGTTTGATGGGTTTCCTGGTTGATCTTGGTTTTGATCGTACAGACTTTGTGTACCAACCCGGACAGTTTGCTGTACGTGGAGGTATCCTCGATATTTATTCATTCGGTAACGAAAGACCTTACCGTATTGAATTGTTTGGAAATGATGTTGATAGTATCCGCATTTTTGATCCTGAAACACAATTGAGTGAAAGAAGGTTAGTGCAGGTGAGTATAATTCCAAATGTGGAAACACAATTTGAGAGCGGGGAGAAAGTTTCTTTGCTTGATTTTTTGCCAGAGAATACAATTATATGGGTGAAGGATTTTGATATTGTGAAGGAACGGTTATTAACGATGGGGGAAGATCTGCATCAGTTCCTGCTATTATCACCAACAGCGAAGCAAAACAGCAATGAGGATGATGACAGGCTGGAAAAAATTGACCTCAGTGAAAATGATTTTATCAATGCAGCTATTGTTGAAGAGCAGATACAAAGAAATCATATTGTAGAATTTGGGTACAAATCTCACCTGCTTGAAACAGTTGAACCGGCAAACCAGCTGGAGATTGTGTTTAACACCAAACATCAACCGGCATTCAACAGGCAGTTTGAGTTGTTAATTAAAGATCTGAAAAGTTGGACAACTAAGGGTTTTGAAACATTCATCTTTGCGGAGAATCCTAAGCAACTGGAACGGCTGCACAGCATTTTTGCTGACTTGAAAGCGGAGATTCAATTCACACCCATTCCTGTTTCTATTCACGAAGGATTTATTGACGAAGATTTAAAAATTCTTTGTTATACTGATCATGAAATTTTTCAGCGTTATCATAAATACAAGGTAAAACAGGCCTATAATAAAAGCAAGGCACTTACTATTCGTGCATTGAAAGAATTACAGCCTGGAGATTATGTAACACATATTGATCATGGTGTGGGAACTTACAGCGGTCTGCAAAAAATTGAAGTAAACGGAAAGTTGCAGGAAGCTGTTCGGTTGATTTATAAGGACAGTGATATTTTATATGTCAACATCAACTCACTGCATAAGATTTCAAAATATACAGGTAAGGAAGGGAATGTTCCTAAAATCAATAAGTTGGGAAGTGATGTATGGCAACGGTTGAAAGAAAAAACAAAAATCAAGGTTAAAGAAATTGCGTTTGATCTGATTCAGTTGTATGCGCAGCGTAAAGCACAGCAGGGCTTTGCTCATACCCCTGATAGTTATTTGCAAACAGAACTCGAGGCTTCGTTCATGTATGAGGATACTCCTGATCAGGGCAAGGCTACAGCCGATGTAAAGAAAGATATGGAATCGCCTTCGCCAATGGACCGTTTGGTTTGTGGTGATGTTGGATTCGGTAAAACGGAAATTGCTGTTCGTGCTGCCTTTAAAACAGTATGTGATGGCAAGCAGGCTGCTATCATGGTTCCAACAACTATCCTTGCTTATCAGCATTATAAAACATTCCAGGAACGGTTGAAAGATTTCCCGGTTACAGTTGATTATGTTAATCGTTTCAAATCAGCCAAAGAGAAAAAGGAAACCTACAAGCGACTCGAAGAAGGGAAAGTTGATATCATCATCGGTACACATGCATTGCTGGGTAAAGATGTCAAGTATAAAGATCTTGGTTTACTGGTGGTGGATGAAGAACAAAAGTTTGGCGTTGGGCATAAGGAAAAAATCAAAACATTAAAAACAAATGTTGATTCATTAACACTAACGGCAACCCCTATTCCACGTACACTTCAGTTCAGTTTAATGGGAGCAAGGGATCTGAGTATTATCAATACACCGCCTCCTAACCGTCAGCCTATTCAAACAGAGGTACAGGTATTTCAGGAAGATTTTATTCGGGATGCGATTTATTATGAAACAGAACGTGGTGGTCAAATTTTCTTTATTCATAACCGAATTGCCGGGTTGGCAGAAATGGCTTCCATCATGCAGCGTCTTTGTCCTGATCTAAGCATTGGCTTTGCACATGGGCAAATGGAAGGGCACGAACTGGAAGAGCGCATCTTCGATTTTATTGATAAACGTTACGATGTACTTGTTTGTACCAATATTGTTGAAAGCGGTGTTGATATTGCCAATGTGAATACCATTATCATCAACAATGCTCATCAGTTTGGGTTAAGTGATCTGCACCAGTTACGTGGCAGGGTAGGGCGCAGTAATAAAAAAGCATTCTGTTATTTGCTGGCACCACCCATGAGCACATTGCCCAATGATTCAAGAAAACGTTTGCAAACATTAGAACAACATAGTGAGCTTGGCAGTGGTTTTCAAATTGCCATGCGTGACCTGGATATACGTGGTGCTGGTAATATGCTCGGTGGTGAACAAAGCGGTTTCATGGCAGAAATTGGTTTTGAAATGTACCAGAAAGTTTTAGATGAAGCCATCAGGGAATTGAAGCGAACCAAATTCCGTGATCTGTTTAAAGAAGAAATTCAACAACAGGAAAATTTTGTAAAAGATTGTATGATTGATACCGATCAGGAGATACTGATTCCTGATGCTTATGTAGAGAGTATTGCTGAACGCTTAAGTTTATATACCAGATTAGATAATTGTGAAAACGAAGAAGATCTGCTTGCTTTTCATGCTGAAATGATTGACAGATTTGGCCCAATACCTTCTCAGGTGGAGGACCTGTTCACAACTGTCCGTTGCCGTAAGCTGGCGGTTGAACTTGGGTTTGAAAAAATGACACTGAAAGAGCAAACCCTGCGATGCTACTTTATCAATAACCCTGATTCTCCGTATTTCGAATCGCTGGTTTTCCAGGGCCTTTTACAGTTTGTACAAACTTCATTGAATAAAGCACAACTAAAGCAAACGGGTAAATTATTCCTGCTGGTAGTTCGGGATATGGATGGCATGGAAGTATTGTTACGGCTTTTAACACGTATGCATGCAGCTGTTGTGGAAAAGCCGGTTACTGCATAAAGGGTTCTCATCGACAAAATGGATATGTCTATATTTTTAAACGTAAAAAGTAAGAAGGTAGAAAGTGAAGAGCTGCAGGGTGCTATACAGGGAATGCTGTAAAATTGTGTATTCGGAAATGGATTTTTAATCTTACTTTTAAGTGTAACAAAGTTGCTGTTTCCAAAAGCTTTAACCGATTATTTTAACACATTAATAAATCTTCATTCATGGAACAAAACTTTGCTCAGACAAGAGAAATCAGGTATGCTAATGTCAGTAGTGATGAACGTACTATGGCTATTCTCTGCCATGTTTTATCAATCTTCTTTTCTTTTATACCGGCCCTGGTGATTTATCTTGTAAAAAAGGATGATTCACCTTATGTTGCCGAGCATGCGAAAGAGGCATTGAATTTTCAGATATCATTGCTTATTTACGCTATGATCAGTGGCATACTTGTACTGCTTCTGGTGGGTATTCTTTTGCTTATTGTTTTAGGAATAGGCTCATTGATACTTTTTATCATTGCGTCCATAAAAGCAGCAGATGATATATTATACCGTTACCCATTTACTATCCGTTTGATCAAGTAGTTTTACGATCCTGTTGTTAAGCAAAATGTAATAAAAGCTATTCGGGAAGCGTTAAATGTAGTGTGGCATTGAGCTTGTTGAAAGTTTAATGACAAGTCGTATTATTTACCCTTAACCGTAGCTTATGAAACAAGTTTTACTCCTTGCTTCTTTGTTTATCATTATTACATCATGTGCCCGAAGAAAAATGGAGGCAAGAGTTGATTACTTCAACATCAAAACAATTGCCATCCTGCCTGCTCAACTGGAAGTAACAGGGAATACTCCAAAAAAACTTAGTGCTGAACAACTGCAGCAGATTATCAAACAAAACAAAAAGTTTTTGGATCAGGCACTCTATATCGATCTGGCACAGTATGTTGATTCCCGCTTAAGGCGTTATTCACAGGTGAAGTTTCAAAGTATTGACAGAACAAAAAAAATCCTGGAAGAAAAGGGAATCACTGATACTGCTTCCTGGCAAATGGACCCATCGGAACTTGCTAAAATTTTGGGTGTAGATGCAGTTGTATCAGCCAAGGTTACACAAAACCACATTCTCAGTGATGAAGTATCAATGGGTATTGATGTAATTGGTGGTATTGTAAGGCAAACAGTACCTAAGCTGCCGCTTCCTTATGGCGTTGCCAGAACCAGCGATATGTATGTTAGCTGCTCTTTAATTAAGGAGGGTTATTCTGTATGGAGTACACGTTTTACGAATCAAACCGATTGGAACTATCCTTTTCAAAATGCCATACAGCGGGTTACATCTGCTATTGCGTATCGGTTTCCCTTGTAAAAAAAGATGCTAATGCATAATTAATAAAAAAGGGTCGTTCTGCATTTTAGCAGAACGACCCTCAATATCATTCAGAAAAATTAGTCCCAGCCTTTTTTTGCCGTTCCTGCTGCAATAGCCTCTAACGCTTTTGCTTCACCCAATAAAGCGGTCAGCTTATTGCCTTTGCCATCATCACCTTTTGCGATATATCCGCCTTTGGCTGTACGTTCTACAACTGCATTTAAAATAGGAACATTCTTTTCTTTTGTCTTTACATTATACGCTGTTAATTGCATAGCTTAATAATTTTTTTTGGGGTTAGTTAATAATCCCGGCCGTCCGGCATAGGCTAAAATTACAGATTTTCCCCTTAGATGGCTGAAAATGCTTTCCACAAGTGTTATTGTTTACCTGATTTTAATAAAAAAGCGGCCATAAAAGCCGCTTAAAATATTGTGAATCAATTGGTAAGAAGATTAAACATCAATTCTTGCATATCTCGCATGACTTTCAATGAACTCCCTTCTTGGGGCTACTTCATCGCCCATAAGCATGCTGAACACCCTGTCGGCTTCAGCTGCACTTTCAATAGTTACCAGTTTTAAGGAGCGGCTGCCTGGGTTCATCGTTGTTTCCCAAAGCTGATCGGCGTTCATTTCACCCAACCCTTTGTAACGCTGAACGCTAACACTATCTTCTTTTCCGCCACCAAATTGAATAGAATAGGCTTTGCGTTCTTCCTCTGTCCATGCGTAAGCCATATCCTTACCCTTTTTTACCTGATATAAAGGCGGTTGAGCAATATACAAATATCCCTGTTCAACAATAGCTGTCATGTAACGGAAGAAGAAAGTAAGAATCAACGTTGCAATGTGGCTACCATCCACATCGGCATCGGTCATGATGATGATTTTGTGATAACGGAGTTTTGAAATATCCAATGCTTTAGGATCTTCAATCGTTCCCATCTTTACACCAAGTGCTGTAAACATGTTACGGATTTCCTCGTTATCATAAATTTTATGCTCCATTGCTTTTTCTACGTTAAGGATTTTACCTCGCAA
>JANOIQ010000309.1:0-12081 GCA_031407835.1 Chitinophagaceae bacterium | reverse complement strand
CTCAAAGCGGCCAGACCGGCAAACAGAACTGCAAGGTCGGCCCACGCCTCGTGGTCTCACCGGATAAGAAAGTAATACACAACAAATTTTAGCCCATGCTAAAGTCCCGACTGCACATATCATGAAAAGAAATTCATTTCGTTGACGGGCAGGCCGGCAACAGCAGGACAACTGTTCGGAACGTTGTCTAATTTTTTTTATATCACGCTGCGCAGTTTAATTAATCTTTTCTACTGACTTACCGTTCCTCAGGAGCAACATTTTTTATTCTTCCAAACAGTTGTGAACTCATCACTAAATAAAAATGATCATCAGTGTGGAATGTGCACACCCGAAATAGTGCATTGTATTTTCGGCACTTCACCAGGTTTGCTATCATCTTCAGTTTTGAACTTTAGTGCTTATCTTTCTGTTAAATAGTTTAACTACTTTCAGGTTCTGAAACAAGCCCACCAATCAATATGATCTGGATTATAGTACTCATATACATCGTTTGCCTGGTACTGGTTTGCCTGCGTGTTATTTTTGAAACACACAGCAGTACCAAAACGCTTGCCTATCTTCTCCTGTGTATTTTTATACCGGTTTTCGGCATGTTTTTTTATATCGCATTTGGTATTAATTACTGGCGGAAAAAATTATACACTAAAAAAACGGGGAAGGATGATGAGTTGCTGGAGGAACTTAAAACGAACATTCTCTATTATAACCAGGCTTCGGTAAAACTTCAGGATTTGCAGGGTGATGACAATGCTGAACTGGCAACCATGTTGATTAAGGATCTGCATAGTCCGCTTACCAATCATAACAGCATCAAACTTCTTTTGAATGGAGAGGAAAAATTTCCTGAATTGTTACAGGCACTTGAGCAGGCGAAACATCATATACATATTCAGTATTACATTTATGAACAGGATGAAATTGGTACAGCCATTATCGAGTTGCTGATCAGGAAAGCAAAAGAAGGCGTGCAGGTACGGTTTATATATGATGATTTCGGAAGCCCCAGCATTAAAAAGAAAATTGAAACCCGCATGCAGGAAGCAGGTGTTGAAATACATCCGTTTCATAAAGTTCATTTTTATTTACTGGCCAACAGAATTAATTACCGCAATCACCGGAAGATTGTGGTTATTGACGGACAAACGGGTTTTGTGGGAGGCATTAATGTAAGTGATAAATATATCAACACGAAGAAAAATAAATTATACTGGCGTGATACGCACCTTCGTATAGATGGACCCGGAGTTTATTATCTCCAATATCTTTTTCTCACCGATTGGAATTTCTGTTGTGCTGATAAACTCAAACCTGAAAATATTTATTTTGGACAGAATACTTCTCATACAGGCGATACGTTAGTTCAGGTAGTGGGAAGTGGTCCCGATTCGAAACAACCTTTAGTTTTATTTTCAATACTGCAGGCGATATACCTTGCCAAAAAAGAAATACTCATTACAACTCCTTATTTAATTCCCGGCGATAATATTATTGATGCACTCAGGATAGCAGCCTCAAGCGGACTTTCTGTGAAATTACTGGTACCGGGTAAAAGCGATTCCCGGCTGGTGAATGCTGCCTCAAAAGCCAACTATAACGATTTGCTACAGGCAGGCGTTGAAATATACCTGTATGAGAAAGGTTTTATCCATGCAAAAACCCTGGTAACTGACGGCAAACTGTCCATGATAGGAACGGCCAATATGGATTACAGAAGTTTTGAATTAAACTTTGAAGTAAATGCTATCATCTATGAAAAAGCATTTGCTGAAAAAATGCGTACTGTGTTTTTTGATGACTTGAAAGAGGCCGGTAAATTAGATGCAGAAGAATGGTATAAACGCCCCATTTATGCAAAGCTGTCTGAAAGAATAGCCCGTTTATTTTCACCCTGCCTTTAAAAGAGTTCTTTCGCTGTTACCACCAGCATCTATATGTAAGGAAATCCATTTCGTTAGCGGATCGCCAACAACAGAAAGAATCTGCCGGTTCAGAATCCGTTAAGTTTGCATCCTGTAAATAAAATTATGCTTCTTACAATCTGCATTCTTGTGCTCCTGTTCCTGGCTGTATTTCTTTTTCTGCAGATGCCGCAGTTTGGCAAAACACCAAAAGGAAAACGGCTGGAAAAAATCAGGCAATCACCCAATTTTAAAAACGGGTCGTTTCAAAACCTCCGGCATACTCCCGACTTAACAGAAGGAGTGAGTTATTCAAAAGTGCTGAAACAATTCTTTTTTGAAAAGAAAGAACGGCGTTCACCAATTGACACGGTTCCTTCTGTAAAAACCAATTTGAAAACATTAGACAGTAAGGAAGATGTGCTGGTATGGTTTGGTCATTCCTCCTATTTTATGCAGATAGAAGGAAAGCAGATACTCATTGATCCTGTATTCAGCGGTTCAGCTTCTCCCCTGCCCGTTGGAACAAAAGCATTTAAAGGAACAGATATTTATTCAGCAGCTGATATTCCGGAAATTGATTACTTATTTATTTCACATGATCATTGGGATCACCTGGATTATAAAACCATTCAGCAGCTAAAGCCCAAAATTAAAAACGTTATCTGCGGACTTGGTGTGGGCGAACATTTTGAACACTGGGGATATGATCCATCCATCATCTTTGAAAAAGACTGGAATGAAGAGTTTACGCTTGACAATGGTTTTACAGTAAATACATTTCCTGCAAGACATTTTTCGGGCCGTGGCCTGGCAAGAAATAAAGCACTCTGGCTTTCGTATATTTTGAAAACATCATCGATGACGATTTTTATTGGCGGCGACAGTGGCTATGATACCCATTTTGCAGAAGCAGGAGAAAAATTCGGACCTTTTGATTTAGCCATTCTTGAAAACGGGCAGTATGATGCGAAGTGGCGCTATATTCATTTGCTGCCCGATGAAATTTTACAGGCAGCAAAAGAATTGAAGGCAAAAAAAATATTCCCCGTTCATTCGTCAAAGTTTGCGCTGGGTAACCACGCATGGGATGAACCGCTGGAAAAAATAATTCAAAACAATGAAGGAAAAAACCTTTCCGTCATCACTCCCATGATTGGTGAAAAAGTAATGCTGAAAGAAACCAATCAATCCTTTACGTACTGGTGGAGGAATGTGCGGTAATAAATGCAGTAAGATGAGTTAGTTTGGAAACTTTGTAACATCTTAAAAATTATTATACCCATCATGTTCTTACGAATTGAAACAATCAGCCCGATTCAGAAGAAGAAATCTGGATCCCCGTTAAATCAAAAGAATAAAACCTGCGCCGCTGCCCTTCTTTTGTGCGTACCTTGTATGAACGTTCTTTACTTAAATATTTGCCATGAAAACAGATCATGCAACTGAACCGGTTGAAATTTATTCAGGTGATATCATGCAGGCAGGTTTTTTAAAAAGCCTCCTTGAAAATGCAGAGATCAAGGCCTATCTCAAAGATGAAATTATGGGCACGTTAAATCCATGGTTTGCATCACCCGGTGGAGCCGGCGCAGTAAAAGTGCTGGTTGCAGGTAATGATGCGGAAAGAGCAAAGGCCATTGCAGAAGAATTTGAAAAAAACACAAAGTATGAATAAATAAATTCTATCCTTCTTTCAAACAAACACTTCAATCATATGACCGATAACACACATCCAACTTTTGGAAATGGAAAAATTTGTTACATTGAAATTCCTGCTGCAGACATCGCCGCTTCAGCAAATTTTTATGCAACGGTATTTGGATGGTATATCAGAAATAACAACGAAGGGTATCTTTCCTTTGATGATGCAGTTACTGAAGTAAGCGGCACCTGGGTTACCGGCCGTAAACCTGCAACAGAAGCCGGCATTATCATTTCGATTATGGTGTATGATATTCCGGCAACCATTAAACTCATTCTTACAAATGGTGGCCATATACCCGAACCAATGTACACCGAAGGAAATGTTGCAACCTTCAGTGATCCGTATGGAAATGTATTCGGATTGTACCAGCATTCATGACCGGCTTGCAGTTAACTTTGCAGATAACAGACAGCAATGAAACTCTACATTAAAAATATGGTTTGCAACCGTTGCAAAATGGTTGTAAAACAGGAACTGGATAAACTGGATATTCATCCCGTTTTAATTGAATTGGGAGAAGTGGAATTAACCACGCAACTGAGTACAGAAAAAAAGCATCAGCTTGATCTTGCCCTGCAGCGTGCAGGGTTTGAACTGATTGATGATAAAAAAAGCCGTATCATTGAACGCATCAAAACCCTGATTGTAGAACTTGTACACAGCCACAACAGTGAGCTGAAAACAAACCTCTCTGCTCATTTAAGCAAACAGCTGCATCACGACTATCATTATTTAAGCAATTTATTTTCGGAAGTGGAAGGAACCACCATTGAAAAATATTTTATTGCACAGAAGATTGAAAAAGTAAAAGAACTGCTGGTGTATGATGAACTTTCACTCAGCGAAATTGCCTTCAGGCTCAACTATTCAAGTGTTGCATATCTCAGCAGCCAGTTTAAAAAAGTTACCGGGCTTACCCCCAGCCATTTCAAAAACATTAAGGGCTCCAAACGTAAGTCTTTAGACGAAGTGTAAATGTCATAACTCTTTTACATAATAACGTAACAGCTTCCCTTCTGTTTGTATTGAACTTTGTACCGTCAATAAAAAAAATTGTATGGCAGCAAAAACAAATACATCAGTAATCATTCCGTTAGAAAATGTGGAAAGTGAACATTGTGCATTAATCGTAAACAATGGCTTACAGAAACTGGATGGCGTTACATCACACAAAGTAGAACTCAATAACAGGCGTGCAGTTATTGAAACCGGCAACGCTGCTGCTGTTTTACCTGCAGCCGTTAAAACCATTCGTGATCTTGGCTATACTGTTACCACTGTAAAAAAAACATTCCCCGTTTTACAGATGACCTGCGCTTCCTGTGCCATCAGTGTTGAATCGATGCTGAAAGCACAACCCGGTGTGGTAAATGCAGCAGTGAATTATGCCAATGCTTCCGTAAATATTGAATTCATTCCCGGAACGGTGCAGGCAGAAGATCTGCGCAAAGCCGTTCAATCGGTTGGTTATGATTTACTGATTGAAGAAAATAATGTTTCCGAAACAGTAGAAGACCTGCATAAAGAAACATTCAAACAACTCAAAAAAAGAACCTTCGGCGCCATTGTCCTTTCTGTTCCGGTTGTACTGATTGGAATGTTCTTTATGGATCTGCCTTATGCCAACTATATCATGTGGGCACTCTCCACTCCTGTTATACTCTGGATGGGAAAAGATTTTTTCATCAATGCCTTTAAACAGGCAAAGCACCGATCTTCCAATATGGATACACTGGTGGCATTAAGTACAGGTGTTGCTTATCTCTTCAGTGTATTTAATACACTCTTCCCCAAGTACTGGCATAACAAAGGCTTACATGCGCATGTATATTTTGAAGCTGCTGCTGTTGTAATTACATTTATTTTACTGGGGAAACTGCTGGAAGAAAAAGCAAAAGGCAATACATCTTCTGCCATTAAAAAATTAATGGGTCTGCAGCCAAAAACTGTAACCGTTATTCACGAAGGCGGGCACCAGGTGGAAATGCCCGTTGAAAAAGTGAATAAAGGCGATGTACTGCTTGTAAAACCGGGAGAGAAAATTGCAGTGGATGGTTTCGTCATCAGCGGATCATCGTATGTTGATGAAAGTATGCTGAGTGGCGAACCTGCGGCTGTATTGAAGAAGGAACAGGAAAAAGTGTTTGCGGGAACAATTAATCAGAAAGGAAGTTTTCAATTCAGAGCTGAAAAAGTGGGGGCTGAAACCATGCTTGCACAAATCATCCGCATGGTGCAGGAGGCACAGGGAAGTAAAGCACCGGTGCAGAAACTGGTTGATAAAATTGCCGGCATCTTTGTTCCGGTTGTAATGGTCATTGCTGTGCTTGCAATGATTACATGGATAGCAGTGGGCGGCGCAAATGGTTTTACACAGGGTTTACTGGCATTGGTTACCGTATTGGTAATTGCCTGCCCCTGTGCATTGGGTCTGGCAACTCCAACAGCCATAATGGTAGGTGTTGGTAAAGCAGCCGCTCAGGGCATTTTAATTAAGGATGCCGAAAGTTTAGAATCAGCAAAGAAAATCAATGCCATTATTTTAGATAAAACCGGAACCATTACAGAAGGTAAACCTGTTGTAACAAATATTGCCTGGCTGCACAATGATGATGCACAAAAAAATATTCTCTGCAGTTTAGAAAGCCAATCGGAGCATCCATTAGCAGAAGCAGTTGTTCATTTTTTTCCGGAAGAAAAGCCTGTTCCTGTTGATCAGTTCAAAAGCATCACCGGCAAAGGAGCCAAAGCAACCATCAACAATGAAACCTTCTTTGCAGGAAATGCAAAACTGCTTGCAGAAAACAACATTCAGGTTGATGAATCTTTACTGCTCAAAGCAAATCAATGGCAAAAAGAAGCCGCATCAGTGATCTGGTTTGCAAATAAACAAACAGCATTGGCAGTAATTGCCATTGCCGATAAAATAAAACCAACTTCAGCAGAGGCAGTTCAGCAACTGAAAGACCTGGGCATTGAAGTATATATGCTTACAGGCGATAATGAAACAACGGCAAAAGCAATTGCACACCAGGCAGGCATTACACTTTACCATGCAGAAATGCTTCCCCATCAAAAAGCAGCATTTATTAAGCAATTGCAGGCACAGGGGAAAACAGTTGCGATGGCAGGTGATGGTATCAACGACAGTACAGCACTGGCACAGGCCGATGTAAGTATTGCTATGGGCAAAGGAAGTGATATAGCAATGGATGTGGCAAAGATGACCATCATATCATCCGACCTGAAAAAAATTGCAGCAGCTATTCAGCTTTCAAAACAAACCGTTGCAACTATTAAACAAAATCTGTTCTGGGCATTCATCTACAACATTATTGGTATCCCTATTGCAGCAGGTGTATTGTATCCCATCACTGGTTTTTTACTCAACCCGATGATTGCAGGAGCAGCCATGGCGTTAAGCAGTGTAAGTGTTGTGAGCAACAGTATCCGGTTGAAATGGAAAAGATGAAACTTTAAATCTTATAACACAAATACAAAATAGCATAACAATAAAAAGAACAGATAAAAGAACTTTATATAATCAAATAAAAATAAACAAAATGAAAACAGCAAACAGTAAAACAGATCAAATCTATACATTCAAAACAAATATTAATTGCAGCGGATGTGTGGCAAACGTAACGCAGGCTCTTAATGCAGCAGAGGGAATCTGTGATTGGAAGGTAGATACAAAAAACAAAGACAAGATTCTCACCGTGCATGCAGAAGGCATCACCGAAAATGAAATTATAAAAGCGGTACAGAGTGCAGGTTATAAAATTGAGCCCGTGGTAACGGAGCAGGTTGCTTAAACACAGTAACTTTTTTCAGGGTGAATTGACCTGTGCCTGGCATTTAAAACGCTTTGTTCATCCTTTGGCATGATTTTTTGATTCATAAAGTACAATTCGTAAACATGAAAAAATCAATTATTGCAATTACACTGCTCTTAATTACTTCAGCAGCAATTTTTACCGCCTGCAAAAAAAATAAAGAAACAACGAAACTGGATATACAGTTAACAGACAATCCTTTCAATGCACAGGAAATAAATGTGGATATTAAAGAAATCCGTGTCAAATTCAGTGATGACGAAAGCGGGTGGGTAACGCTCAATACCTATGCAGGTGTGTACAACCTGCTTGGTTTGCAAAATGGCCTCGATACACTCATTGCATCGGGTGTGGTTACAACAGGCACCGTAAAAGAAATCCGTTTTATACTGGGCAGCAATAACAGTATTAAAATCAATGATGTGGTTTTTCCGTTAACCATACCAAGCGGCAGTGAAAGCGGGCTGAAGATAAAACTGAACAAAAAACTGGCCGCAGGTTTTGATTTCTTACTCATTGACTTTGATGCAGCACTTTCCATTCTCCAGGTGGGAACAGGCGACTTTAAATTAAAGCCTGTATTAAAACTGAAATAAGAAAATTCTTACTGAAGATAAAGTAAGCGATGTCTCAGGCATCGCTTTTTGTTTTGCTTCTGTGCGTGAAGCCTTACTGAGTACACAATTGTTACAACAGGCTTTTTAGCTTTACCTGTTTACTTCCTTTTTCTGTACTAATTTTTCACAGAAAGGTGAAGATCAGCGAAAGCATCCTTTTTTTCGTTTATCTTTAACAGCAGGTTTTAAATCTGCCATTACCCCACTCCCGGCAAACCTTTTTCAACTGCAGCCGTTTATTCGTCCTTAATGCAAGCCATAAAAAAAGTACAGGATAATAACATAAACCAAAAGCTGATAACATTGAAACTCTACGTTAAATACATGGTCAGCATCCGTTGCAAGATGATTGTAAGAGAAGAATTATCAAAGCTCGGCCTGCATTATATATTTGTTGAACTGGGTGAAGTGGAAATTAAAGAAGATCTTACTGAAGTCCAACTTGAACAATTCAGAGCCGGTTTATTGCAATCGGGGCTTGAACTGATGGATGATCAGAAAGCAAAACTGATTGAAAAAATCAAGAATGTAATTGTTGAAATGATTCATTATGCTGATGACCCACCCAGGATAAAAAACTCAGACTTTATCAGCCAGCAACTGAATCACGACTATACCTATCTTGCCAACCTGTTCTCAGAATCAACCGGCACCACCATTGAGCATTACATTATAGCGCATAAGATTGAAAAAGTAAAGGAATTAATTTTATACGATGAACTGAACCTTACTGAAATATCTTATAAACTGAATTACAGCAGTGTGGCTCATTTATCGAACCAGTTTAAGAAAATAACCGGGCTTACTCCCACCATCTTTAAAAAACTCCAGCACAAAAGACGTATTACTCTTGAGGATGTGTGAATGATGTAACATATTTCTGCAATTGTGTAAGAATAACCATTGGTACGAGGACAACTTTGTGGATATACGTCTAAAAAAAAACTATTTTGAAGTTATTTATCAAATTCATGGTCAGTGCCCGCTGCAAAATGGTGGTAAAGCAGGAGTTGAAAAATCTGGGGCTTCACTTCGTTGTTGTTGATTTGGGCGAAGTAGATATTATGGAAACTATTACATCAGAACAACGGAGTAAACTGAAAGCTGCTTTACTTGCTTCCGGTTTGGAACTGATGGATGATAAAAAAGCAATGCTCATTGAAAAAATAAAAACCGCCATTGTTGAAATGGTACATTATTCAGATGAGCTGATTAAAACCAATTTCTCCGACCACTTAAGTAAAAAATTAAACTACGACTATACTTACCTGGCCAACCTGTTTTCAGAAGTACAGGGTACCACCATTGAGCAGTTCATCATCAATCATAAAATTGAACGTATTAAAGAACTCATTATTTATGGCGAACTGAACATTACTGAAATAGCCTGGAAAATGAATTACAGCAGTGTGGCCCACTTATCCAATCAGTTTAAAAAAAATACGGGGCTTACCCCCTCGCATTTTAAAAAATTGAAAGATAAAAGAAGAAGCCCGCTTGAAGAAATAGGGAACCCTCCTGAAACAACCAAACCAAAAACTACTCCCTTTGTTTTGTAACTTGCCGGAGATATAAAATAAAGCAGTGATCATTTACATACTTGTAACCCATATTAAAATAAAGTGAATACAGGCAACACAAAAAATAAAAAATTAACCAAATCAACCAACCTGTTCCCTGTAGTAGGCATTGGAGCATCTGCCGGCGGGCTGGATGCATTTAAAAAATTACTGACGGCTATTCCGGAAGATTCAGGAATGGCCTTTGTACTTGTTCAGCATCTAGATCCTAAACATGAAAGCCTGTTGCCTGAACTGTTGCAGAAAGTAACAAAGATTCCTGTAATGGAAATTACAGATGATATAAAAGTGCTCCCCGATCATATTTACGTTATCCCCAGCAATAAAATGATGGTGGCTACCGATGGTGTTTTACTGCTTGCCCCCAGGCCTGAAAAAAGTAAAACCGAACGCAACCTCCCTATTGATCTTTTTTTTACATCGCTGGCAGAAGTGCACCAGGAGCATGCCATAGGTGTGGTATTATCCGGTACGGCATCGGATGGTACAATGGGATTAAAAGCCATTAAAGAACATGGCGGTATTACGTTTGCGCAGGACGAAGCATCGGCAGAATACGACGGCATGCCCCATAGTGCCGTGCAGGCTGGAGTGGTTGATTTTATTCTTCCGCCGGGAGAAATACCAAAAAAATTATTAGAAATTACCAGTAAAACTGCACTGAGCGATGAGGAACTGCAAAACGTTCCCAGGCAGGATGAAGATGCTTTTAAACAAATTCTTTCGCTGCTGCGCATCCGCAAGGGCGTAGATTTTACCTATTACAAACAAACCACCATCCGCCGCAGAATACTCCGCCGGATGCTGGTAAACAAAAACGAAGAAACAGGCGACTATCTGAAATTTTTAAGAGCAAATAACCAGGAGCAGGATATGCTGTACCAGGATATGCTGATACCGGTCACTTCTTTTTTCAGAGATAAAAAAGTATTTGAAGATTTATGCAACAATGTTTTTCCGGCAATTTTAAAAAATAAAATACCGGGCGAAATAACAAGGATATGGGTGGCGGGTTGCAGTACAGGCCAGGAAGCTTACTCTATTGCTATATGCTTTAAAGAATTTTTAGGCGATAACCATGAGAGAATACAAATTTTTGGTACCGACCTCAGTGAGCCGGCCATTACAAAAGCCCGTACCGGCCTGTATGAAAAAAGCGAAGTTGATGGGGTATCGCCGGAGCGCCTGAAGGAATATTTTACAAAAAGCAATGGTGGTTACCAGGTAAATAAAAGCATACGGGATATGTGTGTGTTTGCCCACCATAATTTTTTAAAAGACCCGCCCTTTGGCAAGATGGATTGTATAAGCTGCCGCAATGTGCTTATTTATATGGAGGCTTACCTGCAAAAGAAGGCATTAACTACTTTTCATTATGCACTAAACCCCAAAGGTTTTTTATTGCTGGGCAAATCAGAAACCACCGGCGGAGTGCCCGATCTTTTTGCTGCTGTGGAAAAAAACGACAAACTGTACACCCGTAAAGATGTGCCCGGCCGGTTTATGCAGGTAGCCAGCCAGCGAAGTGAACAAATTTTAAACCGCCCGGCTGACAGTTCCAAAAGCGAAACCGTACGCACCGATTTTCAAAAAACGGCCGATGATATTTTGCTTACCAAATACACACCGGCCGGTGTGGTGGTAAACGAAACAATGGACATTGTGCATTTTAGAGGCAACACCGCACAATTTTTAGAACAGGCGCCCGGCAAACCCAGCCATAATTTACTGATGATGGCAAAAAATGGTTTGGGCTTTGAGTTGCGCAATATTTTGCACAAAGCAAAAACAGAAAAGGTACCGGTTGTAAAAGAAAATATACCACTGAACATAAATGGCAATCTGCGCCATATTTCCATAGAAGCCGTTCCATTGCCCAATACGCTGGAGCCTTATTACCTGGTACTCTTTCACGACAATCAGTTAAATGATACCGATGGATCAGCAATAAGCAACAGAAAAAAAGTGTCGGCTAAAACAAAAAAAGAAGAAAAAGATATTCAGATACAATTGCTGGAGCAGGAACTGGCACAGGCCCGTGAAGATATGCGGAGCATTACCGAAGACCAGGAGGCAAGCAATGAAGAACTGCAAAGTGCCAATGAAGAATTACTTAGCGGCAGCGAAGAATTGCAGAGCCTTAACGAAGAGCTGGAAACCAGTAAAGAAGAATTACAAAGTACCAACGAAGAATTGACGGTTTTAAATCATGAGTTGATCAGCCTCAACGAGCAGGTAACAGATGCAAGAAATTATGCCGAATCGATTGTGGCCACTCTTTATCAGCCTTTGCTGGTGCTGGATAAACACCTTAGAGTAAAAACAGCCAATAAAGCTTTTTATAAAACATTCCAGGTAAATGAAGGGGAAACAGAAGGCGTGTTGATTTACGACCTGGGCAACCGCCAATGGAATATTCCCGAACTGCGGACCCTGCTG
>JANOIQ010000308.1:0-3130 GCA_031407835.1 Chitinophagaceae bacterium | reverse complement strand
TTGGTAGTCGTTAGTGTTCCTGTTGGCCAGAAAATCCGTTTCGATAAATCACTTTCAAATAAACTGCATCCATTTAATGTACACATTAACCGTGGCCGCAACAACCGCTACTGGAGAGACAACGACAGTGATTTTGACTTTGATGTGGATATGTCGTTTGATTATGATGCAGATACAGATTATATCATGACGGCTGATGGCTTGCAAAGAGTTGATGGAAAAAATAAGACCATCAAATCAAACGATACTGATCAGGAGGACATCAATGATGAAATGAGAAACATCCAGGAACAGAAATCTGAGCTGGATAGAAAAGAACAGGAATTAAAACAAAAAGCAAAGGGCGTGGATAGCAATCGTTACCGTTACACTCCTGCTTCACCAAAAGCTCCGGAGAAAAACACCAAACAGATTGTACAAAAATTAAATACAGGCAGTGACGGACCGTTTTTACCTATGACGGTAAATGCACTGTAACCTTGGTTAAAGTTGGAACAGCCAACGGCCCCAAAGTTTTGAAAAAAACGGAGGGGCTTTTTTCTCCCCTCCCGGGAGGGACTTAGAGCAAGACGATAAATGTCTTGCTCAGACCAAAGCGTCAGAGCTGGGTACCACAACAATTTTTTTATTTATAAATCATTTTTATGTCTCGCATTAAATTTTCACTCTTCAGTGCAGTAGTATTTCTTTTCAGCATATCTTCTTCTGTTGCACAATCTGCTAAAGAAAAAAAGCCTCCGGTATCAAAAGAATTGTACGACACTATCTTTCATCTCGATAGTATGTTGTTCAGGGCCTTCAATGAAAAAAACACAGCACTTTTTATTACTTATTTCGATAAAGACCTGGAATTTTATCATGATAAAAGCGGGCTTACTGATTATGCATTCAACATCAACATATTTAAAACCAATTTTGCAAAGGGTGGCGACTTAACCAGAACCTTAGTAAAAGAAGATATGGAAGTATTCCCTATTCCCAACTATGGAGCAGTACAGATTGCTTCGCATCGTTTTTGTCATACCGAAAACGGCAAGCCCGATTGCGGTACGTTCAAGTTTATTCATACCTGGAAGAGAACAGCAGAAGGATGGAAGATTACAAGAATTGTGAGTGTGGATCATTAGCAGGTTATCATTTTTCTGAATGTAGTGTTTGATTGTAGTGGCGAACGTTTTTGAATTCAAAAACTTACTTCTATTTTTGAGTTGTAAGCAACCCTGACTAACTGACTCAGCAAAGAATTACCTATTTGTAGTATTGCAAGTTTAACCAATGCCAAATATCTTGCAGCAGACTAGACTATGAAGAAAACACTATTTATTATATTAAAAGGAAAAGATCCGCCAACACTGTTATTTTAATAAATGAACAATATTATTCAAATTGAAAATTAATTAAAAATGGGAAACACAAAGCTAACTTTGCTTGCCGCATTTATACTAATTGCAGCAGTAAGTTGTAAAAAGGACTTCTCTGGGCAACAGGAGCAGAAGCAAAAAACCGTTGACCCAGCAAAAGTTTTCAAAACACCGTCAACACCAGAAGAAAAACTTTTAGTTGATAACCTTGGTAAGGTATCTGAAGTCTTTATGAACCTCTACAAGGATAATTCAAACTTAAAAGTTGTAAATGCGGCGATTTTTTCAAAGGCCTTTACTGACGAATCAGTATTACTAAAAGACTTGATTTACCCTTCAACAAGCTGGTTAAATAAAGTTGAAAAGTTTAAATCACTTACCGAAAAGTGGAATGTTAATCTGACAAAATTTGCAGATAATTTTTGGGTAGAGGTAAACAAGAAAAATGACCCTGCTTTTAAACAATTTCTTAATGACTTAAAAGAACCTACTGCAATAACCACTAATACGGCAAATAGAGTTGAGACGGTGGAAGGTGAACAGGTTTCAGTTTATTTTCCTTACTCTGAAGAATTTCTGCCGCCTGATGGAGGCTCTTACCAACCTATAACAAGTATTGCTACAGCAACTGCTGATGCCGATGAGGGTTGGGGAGATTTACCTTATTATGATGTTAATGGTTTTTTTCTTTACAATGTTCAAGTACTTGTTAATGACGACTATGTTTTTGCAAATCCAACACATATTATAGGTGTAAACGGTATAGAAATAGTGACCGAACCAAATGGGCCACCACCGCCGCCGCCTCCGCCACCTGGCGTTAGTCGAGTTTATATTGGCGAAGCTATTTGTAAAAATCAATATGACCGTTTAATTAGTTTCACTGGAAACGGCGGAGGCTCTGAAATTAAGTATTGCCATATGACAGGGTACTTACAACCTGTGAATGGACACGTTACTAGCTTTCAAGATATTGCTTCCGTTGATTTTAGCAGAAAAAACATAAGACAAGAAAAATGACTTCGGACATTTATTGTGTGGGATGACGATTGGGTACCAAATGACTTGGAACAATTTTTGGGCATCTATGAAGAAGACAATACAAATACAAGAACATTTAATGGTACGGTAGGTACTACATTAGATTCACTTGGTATTCCAGTTCAAGCGTCTATCGGATTCACTATTTCGGTAACGTCTCAAGATGATATAATTAGACAACTAAAAATATCTCGTAATTCTTATTTTACAGGAGCCTTTCAAAATCAGGCACAAGATTTTAGTTTGGATGCTACATTCCTGCCGCTTCCCTATACACATGGGTGGCCAGCATATGATGTACATTATTGGAATAAATCAGGAGCAAATGTTGGTTGGACTTGGCCTTACAACACTTTTTAATATTATAAGAGGCGGAAATCCGCTATCTGGAAGTGGCGGACGTGCGGCAAGGGGAGCAAATACTGCGGGAGGTGATTGTCTTCGCCTGCCATCGGCCCGTGCTGCAACGCGCGCTGGCGGCTGTGGAGGGAGCCCGACTCACTCCGCTGGCCGTCGATGTGGAACCCGCCGCGCTGCTCCGCACCTATGGCATGCAGTTTCGCCGCGAAGGGGATGCCCAGGAGCGGGCTTTGATGGTTCACATCGGGCAGGAACGGACGGCAGTGGTCATCATGCAAGGGACCGAGATGCTGTTCGTAAAATACATTGACATCGGCGGCACGCAGCTCGATGCGGCTGTGGCGCGGCATCTGCGCATGGAGCCGGCG
>JANOIQ010000285.1:0-1756 GCA_031407835.1 Chitinophagaceae bacterium | reverse complement strand
TATTATCTTTATCGGTACCGGATAAATATTTAATGATGGTTTGCTGTGCCTGTGTTTGCGATAGCAAAAAACAAAAAAATAATATTGTAACCAGTTTAATTTTATTCATAATGCCTTTTTTGTATGTATGATTTCTTTATAGTTTATCTCTTAAAATATCCTGCTTCTTTCTGTAATGCCTCCAATGCATTTAGTAAATAAACAGCCGGTGCATTCCAGTTAATGGCAATTTCATTGGATGCATAAGAACAATCAATATCTGTATAAGCTGTTTCTGTTTCTGTAAATTCGTACTTGCATTTATCCTGCATGGCAGGGTTAGGGCCACCTGCCAGCAAACCCGGCACTGGTTCTGCAATACCATCGGCAGTTGATTGACGGTGATGCGGATTCATTGTTGACTTACTACCAATGCCTGTAACAAAACAATAACCGGTTGCGTTGCGGCCCAATAAATAATCGGCATTGGTTACTGCATAATCAACGTATTTTTTTTCTTTTGTTAAAAGCCAGGCTTTAATTAAAAGTATGCCCTGGTTTGCAGCGGTGGAATTGCTTCCCCAGCCAAAATCTCTTGCCGATTGCCCCATCACCGTTTGAAAGGCATTGGCTTTTGTTTTATCAATATAGCTATCAGCAATGCTGATCACTTTATTTTTCATTAAGCCAAGTGTTACTGCATAAGTTGCAGGGAGCTTATCAGCAAAACGCAAGAAAGAATAATACCCCATCATGCCTACACTACCCCAGCCCGGCAGGCTTACATTGTCTTTTAAATGAGCATCCACTACTTTATAAAAGCTATCTGCTTTGGTGGTTAAAAATAATTCTGACGCAGCCCACAACCATTCATCATTAAAATTTCTGTCGCCATAGCCACCCGTTACAATTGCAGGTTTAAATTTTTGATTAATGGCGTTTTGATTATACTCCAATGCAGGATTCAGCAATGCCCATTGCCATGCTTTATGGCTGGCAATAATACAGCTATCAGCCAATCCGGGTAACTGTTTTTTAAACTGTTGTAAAATGCGGCTTGCCTGTGCTGTTACCGCTGCAAAATCCAACGTAGCGGCAGTCCCTTTTTGCACTACATATCTTTTTGCTTTTGTAACACCGGGCATTACCATGCCGTCAAAACTGGCATTGGTACATTTGTTATACACACCACCATCATCAGGGTCCTGCATGCTGAGCATCCAGCGCAAATTATAAATGGCTTCATTTAAAATATCGGGAACAGCATCCTTGCTTTCAGGAATATTCGTGTTGAGTTTTTTAAAGTAATTGGGGAAGTCTTCATAAGCACTTAAGATAGTGCCCATGGTAATACCTGAGTTTACAATATATTTGTTGTAATCACCTGCATCGTACCAGCCACCGGGGCTTGAAATGATTGAACCTTCAGGACGTTGCGCTGTTGCAGCCGATGGATGAATATAGACCACATCATCGGGATGAAAACCCGTACGCTGCCATTTACCTGCATACTTTTCCTGCAATGGCATGGAAGCCCGCTGAAAATAATATCCTTTCAATACAGCAATGGCTGTATTCTTGTGCACATCATTTTTTATTTCAAATGGGTAAGAATGGTTGTTACCGTTAATAACAATATATTTTCCCGGTCTTGTAAAAGACGAAAAATCAGCTACTCTTGTTTTGGTTGATGAATAAGCTGATTGGCGCTGTTCACTTAATGCTCCTGTAAAAAAAGTATCATTCCCATTAACAGATGTGATGAAGAAATTATCAA
>JANOIQ010000412.1:0-2510 GCA_031407835.1 Chitinophagaceae bacterium | reverse complement strand
ACCCCAACTGGAGCCCTGCTGGTTTTTATATACAAGAAGCAGATGCAACTGCCGATGCTCATCCTTTAACATCGAATGGAATTTTTGTTGTATCATCAGCAAGTGTAAATGTAGGAGATAAAGTAAAATTATTTGGATCGGTACAAGAAGATAACCTATCCCCATCTTTCAGACAGGCAGTTATTACACCATCAATTATTATTTTACAAAGTGCAGGAAACCCTTTGCCTGCTTTAACAAATATAAATTTACCTGTTACTGCTACTGTTGATGAATTAGAAGCCTTTGAAGGAATGTTAGTGCAATTTCCCTACTCATTAACTGTTTCCGGTAATGCAGATCTTGGTACTTTTGGAGAAGTGAGGCTTTCAAGAAACGGAACAGTATATCAACCTACGCAAATACTTGATCCAAATGACAATCCTGCTGCTGGAACAAACTCAACTGGTTCCAGTAACCTTGCAGCAGTAACTGCTTATAACAATCAAAATTTATTCAGAACAATATTGCTGGATGATGGAAGAAACGGTGTACCTCTTTCATTACCATATGTTGACGCAAACAATACGTTGAGGGTAGGCAGCACCATTACTAACCTTACGGGAGTACTTGGTTTCGGATTCAGCAATTATCGCATATTGCCCTTGCCATCGGGACATCCATCGGGGTCGGCGCCTTCTTTTTCATTTTCTGCCAGGCCGGCAAGTCCACCGGCAGTTGGTGCACCTAATATCAAAGCAGTAAGTTTTAATATTGAAAACTTTTTTAATGGAGATGGTGCAGGTGGTGGTTTTCCAACCGCAAGAGGAGCAAATTCATTAGTAGAGTTTGTAAGACAAAGAGATAAATTAGTGGAAGCACTTTTTCTTTTAGATGCTGATGTATACGGGTTGGTTGAAGTTGAAAATGATGGTACGGGAGCCACAAGTGCAATTGTGCAGTTGGTTGATGCCTTAAATACAAGAGCAGGTGTACCAGGCTTATATGCATATATTAATGATGCCGCACAGCCACTTCCTCCAACAAGTGATGTAATACGCAATACAATCATTTATAAAACAACCAGTGTAACAACCGTTGGCCTGCCAATGATTGATTTGAATACTATTCATAACAGACCTCCTGTTGTACAAACATTTAATGTAACAGGTGCAAATAAAACATTCAACTTGGTAGTAATTCATCACAAATCAAAAGGTTGTGGGGGTAGTACAGGTTTAGATACCGACCAGGGAGATGGACAAGCATGCTTTAATGAAACAAGAAAAAATCAAACAAATGCTTTGTTGAATTTTATTACAACTACTGTAATTCCAACAAGCGGAACCAACAGGGTACTGGTTGTAGGTGATTACAATGCATATGCGGAAGAAGACCCTATTGATATCATGAGATCTGCAGGTTACATTTATACAGGAACAAATACAGATGTTTCTTATAATTTCGAAGGGCAGCTCGGAGCTTTAGATCATGCAATGGTAACTCCATCTATGGCAAGTATTCTTACAGGAATTGGAAAGTGGAGCATAAACTCAACCGAACCGACTCATCTTGGCTATGAAGACAATATTCAAAGTGGCGGTGAAACAATCAATTCCTGGTCATCTACGTATACCGTTTCACCCTGGGCAACTTCTGATCATGACCCGGTAGTTATTGGTTTGCTCTTTAGTTCAACTCTTCCGGTAGAATTTGGCAATTTCAGCGTAACCAAAGCAGGTAACAAAGCGAAAATAAACTGGAACACAGTGCAGGAACTCAACAGTAGTTATTTTGAAGTGGAACATTCTGCTGACAGCCGCAATTGGACAAGCATCTACAAAGTAAACGCTGCAGGAACGAGCAGCTCAGTTATTAATTATGAATATATTGACCCATTACCTTCAAAAGGAAGGAATTATTACCGCATCCGCCAGGTTGATTTAAACAGTACTGCAAAAACAACAGATATCAAGGCTCTTGATTTTAACAGCGTCAAATTAATCAGCTTCTTCCCTAACCCTGTAAATGATCAACTCAACATTCAAAGCGGAGGTGCACAGATTTACAGTATCCGTATTATTGACAGTAAGGGGCAGGTTGTTCTGCAAAACAATGTCAATCAAACATCTGCACATCTTAATCTTAAACAAATCAAAACTGGTTTGTATGTGTTACAGGTGATGACAAATGAAGGCATGATGACTGAGAAATTCATAAAACAATAATCTAAACTGAATATTTAAAAAGCCCTCCGTTTGGGGGCTTTTTTATGTCTTTTATCTTTTCTGAAAACAGTATATAAATTACTTTTCAGAAGGTTTTTGTCAGCCTGAATATCCTGATTTCAGCCTTTAAAATAATGCCCTCTTTGCTTGGCCAGGAGGCCATATTCCCCTACCTTTGCAGCCCCAAATCTGTATTGGCAGATTTTCTTCACCCCGGTGAGGAATCCGATGGGTAAACCCAATTATTAATTTTTAAATCACAAACTGTAATGAACAATTACGAAATGATGGTGATTTTTACTC
>JANOIQ010000269.1:0-6744 GCA_031407835.1 Chitinophagaceae bacterium | reverse complement strand
CATCAAAGCCCATCTTGCTCCTGGGCGGCGGGGTGTATCTCTTTCTAGTGGCGCTTTCGTGGCTCTTTCTCGAAGAGAAGAAATACGCCTTCCTGGTGGAAGGCTTTATCCATCGACAAAGTGTCTGGTTTTATGCGATCTCGTCCATTGGCATGACGCTCATCATCTACATTGCCTTGCAGATCGATCCCATCCTGGCGCTTTCCGCCTCCATTGGCTCCACTCTCTTTTTCATTACCGATGGCTTCAAGAAAAACGCCGAAGAACAGGAACAAAGGCTCCTCACCGATTCGTCGATGAGCGCCTGGAGCAAAATTCTCTACCTGGAGGTCCTTGACGCCTCTTTCTCAATTGACGGCGTGGTCGGCGCCTTTGCCTTTACCCTTTCGGTGCCATCCTTATTACCGCCCGGTGTTGGATAATTTCCTGTAAAATACCAGTCGCCAGTATTTGTTGGGCAACTTGCATGCAGATCTTCAATATTCTGATAAATAACCTGTACAGGCGTTGAAAAACCTGCAGGAGTTATTAATTGAGCAATCTTATCGCTGATTTCTTCAGTTGTAAATGGTTTGTACAACCGACGCACTACGTTTTCAGTATGCAGTTGATTATTCCGCTGAAGTTCTTTGATGGTTGTATGTGCCTCTTCAATGATATCTTCCATCTTACGTTCTTTCAGCAATTCAATTACTGCACGGAATGCAACAAAATCTCCCAGTTTGCTCATATCAATTCCATAACAATCTGGGTATCTTATTTGCGGCGCACTCGAAACAACTATGATTTTTTTGGGATTTAAACGTCCAAGCATCCGTACAATACTTTCCTTGAGGGTGGTGCCCCGTACAATACTGTCATCAATTACCACCAATGTATCTTCGCCCTTTCGAACAGTACCGTATGTAATATCGTATACGTGTTGCACCATTTCATTCCGGCTGCTGTCTTCTGTAATAAAGGTCCGCAGCTTAACATCTTTAATGGCAATCTTTTCCTGGCGGATTTTTCGGTTCACCATCTCACTCAGCTTTTCCTCGTTGAAATCATTGCCCCAGCTCATAATACGCTGCACTTTGATTTGATTGAGATATTCTTCCATTCCTTTTACCAAACCATAAAAGGCAACTTCTGCTGTATTGGGAATATAGGAGAAGATAGTATTCTTCAAATCATAGTTGATATGCTCCAGGATACGCTTGCTCAATTTATGACCGAGTGTAATACGCTCCCTGTAAATTTTTTCATCACTCCCACGACTGAAATAGATCCGCTCAAATGAACAGGCTCTTCTTTCTTTTGGTTCCAGTATCTGTTCTATATGACATTGACCATCAGCTTCTACAATCAAGGCCTGCCCTGGCATTAATTCCAATACTTCATTTTCGCCTACATTAAAGGTTGTTCTGATAGCAGCTCTTTCACTGGCAGCAACAATTACTTCATCATCCACATAATAATAAGCGGGACGAATACCATGAGCATCACGAATTACAAATCCTGCTCCATTACCCGTCATACCGCCAACTGTAAAACCACCATCAAACAACGGTGCTGCTTTTTTTAGCACTTTACATAATGAGGGGCTGTTGGGGCTAAGTTCATCTTCTTTCACCAGGAAATGATGCACGACTTCCATCATTGCTGCAAGGTCGCTCTGCTTTTGAAATTCGCCCGGATCAATATTCACCAGTCCAAAAAGTTCATCTGTATTCACCAGGTTGAAGTTACCTGCCAGGGCCAGGTTTCTTGATGAATTTGTATTGCGTTTAATAAAGGGGTGGCAAAATTCAACATTGTTTTTCCCCTGTGTTCCGTAACGTAAATGACCCAGCATTAATTCACCCAGAAAAGGCAAATGACCTTTCATGAGTCCGGGATGTTGCTTTATATCGGGTTGATATTTTTCCAGTTCCTCCACTTCCTGACCGACTCTAAAAAAAAGATCGGCAATGGGCTGATTGGCGCTGCTGCGTAAACGGTGCAGAAAAGGATATCCAGGTTCCACATTTAATTTTACGGCTGCAATACCGGCACCATCCTGTCCACGGTTGTGCTGTTTTTCCATGAGCAGGTACAACTTATTAAGGCCATACAGCACGGAGCCATATTGTTTCTGGTAATGAGAGAAAGGCTTACGTAAACGAATGAAGGCCAAGCCGCATTCGTGTTTTATTTCATCACTCATGATTTGTGTAAGAAGGCGCAAAGGTAAGATTCCTCTGCCAGATGAACTGCATTAATTGGACACTGTTTGGGGATGCAGGCTTTCGGCAAGCCATAAAAATTCCCTTACAAATACATCAATTGTTTTCTGATAAGTTTCATCAATCAGGTTCCCTTGTGCATCAAATTTTTTATCCACACCGCCAACAACCAGCATATGCGGACTGGCAATGCCATATAACGCATTGATCAGTAGTTGCATTTGCTGTGTGGCCCTCATTCCGCCCATCATTCCCGGGCTGGCCGTTACTATTCCAAATGCCTTGCGGCTTTGCTTAGGGTAATGATCCAGCACATTTTTCATAGCAGAAGTATAGCTGCCGTTAAACTCAGGTGTAACGAGGATAAAAGCATTTGCTTCAAACATCCGCTTGCTCAATGGTTTAAACTGATCGGGTGTTGCATCAACAGATACGAATACATTTTGCAAGAAAGGTAAATCCCAATCCTTCACATCAATAATATCAACTTGATGTGTTGTTTTTTCGTGTAATATTTTTTTAAGAAAAATAGCTACACGGTGTGTAATACTATTTTCTCTCGGACTCCCTGATATAATTTCAATATTCATTTTTATGCTTTTACAGGCTTCACTGGTTGATTTCAACAATCAACTCTGACCCTCCTGATATTGTTTTTGAAACAGGACATGCTTTCGCTACCTGTATCAATCTTTGTTTTTGTTCTTCGGTAATCTGTTTTTCAAATTTCAATACTCTTGTAATGATTGACTTTGCCCCTTCACGCTGTAAAGAAACGGAAATATTGATTACGCCGATTTCCCACTGTTTATGATCAGTGTACATTCTTAACGTAACCAGTGTACAACTGGCTAAGGCTGCTTCCAGTAATTCATCAGGAGTTGGTGCGGTATCTTTTCCCCCTTTTTCTGCAGGTTCATCAGCAAAAAACTGGTGTCTTCCATTACTGTGCGTTACTCTGTATTGCTCTTTACCAATAGATGATGAAATCATACTTATTAATTCATGTGTCCAAATTTCCCTGCATTAAAATCATTGATTGCTTCCATGATTTCCTGTTGGGTATTCATTACAAAAGGTCCGTAGGCAGCAACAGGTTCAGTAATAGGTTCGCCACTGAGTACTAACAGATGTGCTTCATTGTTTGTTTGAATATGAATGCTGTCTCCTGCCTTTTCAAACAGCAGCATATCACCTTCCCTTGCTGTTTTTTCATTATTAATCATCACTGTTCCTTTCAACACCAGCATGGCTGTATTATCGCCTTCTGTTACGTTCAATCGAAAATCTGCATCTGCCATCGTATGTGCATCAAAAATATTAATCCGTGTAAATGTACTTGCCGGGCCTTTAATTCCATTCAGTTCACCTGCAATGATCCTTATTTTTCCTTTATTATTTTCTATCAACACTTCAGGAATATTTGCAGAACGGATATCCTGGTAAGCAGGCGGAGTAGATTTGTTTATTGACGGAAGATTTACCCATAACTGAGCACCGTGCAATACACCTCCTTTCTTACTGAATTCTGTTTCATGAAATTCCTTATGCAGAATACCTGCACCAGCGGTCATCCATTGTACATCACCTGCATACAGGTTGCCTTTACCGCCACTGCTGTCTTCATGTGCCAGTGCTCCTTCCCATAAAATGCTCACCGTTTCAAATCCTTTGTGCGGATGCACATCCACACCACGTGGATGATTTGTTGGCAAATAGTTGACAGGCTCAATATAATCAAGCATCAGAAAAGGGCTCAGATCCTGCCACATCTGCGACGAAATAAATGTTTTTACTTTAAAGCCATCTCCTACCATATGAGAGGGAGCCGCTTTTCTGATTGCCCTGATTTGTTTCATAAAATTTTACTTTATTGTTTGATGAACTGGATGTTCAACTGCAACTTTACATCATCACTTACTACAATACCACCTGCTTCGGTTACTGCATCCCAGCCTAAGCCAAACTCTTTTCTTTTGATAGTACCTTCTGCTTCAAAACCAACTTTTGATTGTCCCCATGGATCTACCATTGCTCCATTGTAATCAGCTTTTAACTCAATTGTTTTTGTTACATCACGGATCGTAAGATCGCCTTTCAGTTTGTACCCTTCGCCATTCTTAGTAAATGAAGTAGATACAAATTTAAGTTCAGGATATTTCTCTGCATTAAAGAAATCATCGCTTTTTAAGTGGCCATCTCTCTGTTCGTTTCGTGTATCAACACTGTTAATATCAGCGGTAAAGGTTACCACTGCATCACTGAAATCATCTTTATCAGAAGTAAGTGTTGCATCAAAAGCTTTAAACTGTCCTGTTACATTTGTAATCATCAGGTGTTTTACTTTAAAAATAATGTCACTGTGTGCCGCATCAATTTTGTACGTTGCCATTGTGTTTAGATTTTTTTTATTAAAATTTAGGTTTAAACTTTTTTAAAGAACCATCGGAACCTCCATCAGCAGAAGCCTGGAATCTGCAGTGGAAGTAATTTGTAATGCCTCTGTTTCTGTTATTTCCAATCCATCTCTGCTGTTCAGTACTTCCCCATTAATCGTAACCGCTCCTTCCAGAACAAATGCATAAACGCCGTTGCTGCTGTTATTCAATTTGTATTCAGTTGAAAAATCTTTTCCCAGATTTCCCAAACTAAACCATGCATCCTGGTGAATCCATACGCCTTCATCATTTTCATTTGGACTTACTACCTGCAGCAAATTGTTGTTCATTTTGTTTACATCAAGTGTAATCTGTCCATAACGGGGTTGCACATTTTTCTTATTAGGGAATACCCAGATCTGCAGGAACTTTACTTCCTTGCCTTTGTTTGCATTCATTTCACTGTGAGAAATGCCGGTTCCTGCACTCATTACCTGTATATCACCCTGCTTAATAACCGTTTCATTTCCCATACTGTCTTTATGCTTAAGGTCACCGCTTAATGGAATGGAAATGATTTCCATATTATCATGCGGATGAGTACCAAAGCCCATACCGGCAGCAACAGTATCGTCATTCAATACCCTTAATGCTCCAAAGTGAATTCTGCTTGGTTCATAATAACCTGCAAAACTGAAACTGTGATAGCTGTTGAGCCAACCATGTTTGGCATGTCCTCTTGTTTCTGCTTTATGTAATACCTTTTTCATAACTATGGTTTAATTACGTGTATGTACACCTATTTGTTTAAAAAAATATCAACTTTCTTTTTCCCTGATTAATTCAAGCAGGTTATTTAACTCAGCTGCTGATGCTTCATTCATCAAAATTGTTTTTTCAAAAACCTGGTTAATCTTTTGTGTGCTGAGCTCAAGAATATTTAACCCGGCTCCCGTCAGTGACATTACTGTATGCCGTTTGTCGTTGGGATCATTGGATCGTTTCACCAGTTTCTTAATCACCAACCGGTCTATAATCCTAGGTACATTTGAGCTTTTCTCAATCATACGGCAGGCAATATCCTTTACACACATTTCTTCAGGCGACTTCCCTTTCAGAATCCTGAGCACATTGTATTGTTCATGGGTTAAGCCAAAACTCTTCAGCTCTTTACTCATCAATGTCTTGAGCCACCAGGCTGTATATAAAATATTCAGCCCTGCCTTATGGGTTTCGTTTTTAAAATTCACACTTTTAATTGCTTGTTCAAGTTTCACAACACAAATGTATGTACATACATGCAATATTCCAAACAAAAGAAAGTCCCGCCGCTGGCGGGACCAATATTTTCACATTCCTTTTACTTTTTAACTGTTTCCCCGAGGATGGCTTTAATGGCTTCGCAGCTTTTATACTCATCATCAATATCAACATAAAATGTTTGTGAGTTTTTGATAAACCATTTTTCCAGTTCTTTTTCTTTTTTCAATTCCAAAGCCCGGTCAGACAGTTTACTGTAATCATCTTTCAGATTTTCTCTATGCGGAGCTGTTCGGCTGATGAGGTGAACCATGCGTACACCTTTCTTACCGCTTTCATCAGTAAAAGCTACCGGTTGTGAATATTCACCCGGCTTTAATTTCTCCAGTAATGGAATAATATCTTTATCTAATTGATCAATTGTGATCACTGAAGAACCATCCGCACCTGTTTTACTGCCAGCAGTGAATTTAGAATTGGGGTCATCCGAATATTTATTAACGGCCTCACCAAATTTCATTGTGCCGGCAATAATCTTTGATCTCACTGTATCGAGTCTATTAATAGCCAACCTAATGTCTTCCTGGTTGACACGTGGTATTTTCAATATATGCCGCACTGTTACTTCTTCTCCATTCCTTGAAAGACACTGAATGATATGATACCCGAATTTTGATTTGATTACTCTGGAAATCTGTCCTTCTTTTAAACTCATTGCAGTATTGAAAAAAGTTGGATCCCATTGCTTATCATTTTTGTTCAGTACATACATACCACCATTTTCTTTTACTCCCGGATCTTCACTGTACTGTGCTGCCAAAAAATCAAATTTCTTTGACCCGCTTTCAACCATTTTTTTATACTCTTTCAATTCATCCTGTGCATACTCTTCCATTTCC
>JANOIQ010000247.1:0-1901 GCA_031407835.1 Chitinophagaceae bacterium | reverse complement strand
CGGAGCGCGCCGACCCGGGTCCGCCGTGACCGTGTCAGCCTCCCGGAGATGGAATGCCGCAATTTTATTTTCACCGAAAGAAGAAGGCTGACCAGGCCCGGTTCCCGGTTGCTCCTTAATAAAATCCATGGCTTTATCTCTTGCAATCAAAGACATCCAGGTAAACAGGCTTGCTTCCCCGGGTGAATAGGTATGAATATTCATCATTATCTTTTCGAAAACAGATTGAAGAATTTTTTCAGCATTAACTAAACTCTTCACCATTCTATTGATTGAATACAACAGTGCAGGCGAGTAAACATCATACAACTCTGAGAAGGCTTCCTTATTTCCCAATTGCAGTTGATTGATCAGTTCTTCACTTAAAACTGAAGATTTTTTTTCCGTAGTAGATGAGGTGGTTGTCATTCCTGAACCACTTTGCAAAACTACAGCCAAAATCTATGTTCAAAATAGTTCAATTTTGCACAATCCTTAATGAAGAATAATTAAACAAGATGAAGCACTACCGTCCTAAAGACGAAAGCCAGAGTTCTTTGAAATATTGATAAATAAAGCGTTTGCGGCGAAAACAGGATTCAAACGATTTGAAATTGTTCAAATTGGGTAATGAATACTGGAAAATATGTTTTTGCTCAGGTTGTTTCTATACTTGATGCAAATGATTTCAAGAAATGCGTTGATAATTACAAGGGTAATTATAAGGTGAAGGATTTTACTTGCTGGCATCAGTTATTGTGCATGATGTTTGGTCAGCTAGCAAACAGAGAAAGTCTTAGTGATTTGGTTTTATGTTTGCAAAGCCAGAGAAACAAATGGTATCATCTCGGTATTGGCAACAGCATTTCCAAATCCAATCTTGCCTATGCCAATGAAAAAAGAAACTGGAAAATTTTTGCAGACTTTGCGTACTTGCTTATAGCAGAAGCCCGTGCTTGCATTGCCCCCAATCCCGAATTAGATGAGTTTGATGGATATGGGGTTTATGCCATTGATACCACCACAATAGATTTATGCCTGGAAGTTTTTTGGTGGGCAAAATTCCGCAAACATAAAGCTGCTGTAAGGCTGCATACACTTTTAGACGTAAAGTCTGAAATCCCTTGCTACATCAACATTACAGATGGTAAAACACATGAAGTGAATGTTTTAGATTTGATAGAATTCGAGCCATTGGGTATCTATATAATGGACAGGGCATTCATTGATTTCTCCCGGCTTTACAGCATTCATGAACACTTTGCCTATTTTATAACGAGGGCAAAAACAAACATGAAATTCAAACGGGTTTATTCTGCCAAAACCAATAAGGCCGATGGCGTGATGGCTGACCAAACTGTAAAGCTTGTAAATTTTTATGCCGCTAAAGAATATCCAGAAAAATTCCGCAGAATTAAATTTTATGATGCAGAAACGGAAAAGAAGTTCATCTTCCTTACAAACAATTTTGATTTAACAGCATTGCAAATTGCATTGCTCTACAAGAAAAGATGGAAGATTGAATTGTTCTTCAAATGGATTAAACAGCACTTAAAAATAAAATCCTTCTGGGGCTATTCAGAGAATGCGGTTAAAGTGCAGGTGTATTGTGCAATCATTACGTTTGTTACTGTTGCACTGGTAAAGCAAAAGTTTAAAACAGAGCTTACACAGTATCAAATATTACAGATTTTGAGTATCACCTTACTCAATAAAACCCCCGTAAATCAACTGTTTCAAGACGCTTTATTACAATATGTCAAAGAACAAAATTATAACCAATTGAAAATGTTCTAACTATGTTAGGACACTAATGTGGTTCGATAAGTATTTATAGTTTTAAGAAGAAGCCCTGAGGTGTTAGCTGTGAGCTACGAGTTGCTGTCCTATTTGATTAATTTTACAACCTGATAAAAGACTCT
>JANOIQ010000230.1:0-9992 GCA_031407835.1 Chitinophagaceae bacterium | reverse complement strand
AGCATGACAATTTCAGCATTGAATCAACAGTTTGGCATAAGCGATCACCTGGATTTTTTTGAAGGAACCGGCTCTCTTCCCTGTGTAAAAATCAACAATGCACATGCCGAATGTATCCTCTCGTTATACGGGGCACATGTGTTAAGTATTCAACCAACAGGGGAGCCCGATTTGTTATGGATGAGCGATACAAGTGAGTTTGAACTGGGAAAAGCTATCCGTGGCGGTATCCCCATTTGTTTCCCGTGGTTTGGGCCGCATGCCACCGACAGTAAAAAGCCGCAGCATGGTTTTGCACGGTTATCAGTGTGGCAAGTAAAATCAACACAGCAATTACAGGATGGAAGTTCAGAATTAATTCTTACGTTGAAAGAGAATGAAGAAACCATGAAGCTGTGGCCTTATTTATTTGAAGCAGAGCTTACCGTTGTTGCAGGTGCTGCTTTTACACTCAGTCTGCAAATAAAAAATACAGGACAGCAAACCTTTACTTATACTGATGCCCTGCATACTTATTTTAACATCAGTGATCTTACCAATCTTCAAATTGAAGGATTAGCCGGTACTTCCTGGTACAATGGATTTGGATCTGAAACAACTGTTCAGCAGGAAGAAGTGTTAACCATTGCCGCAGAAGAAAACAGGCGTTATATCAATCATGAAACTGATTGTGTTATTACCGACCTTGGCTATCAACGGAAAATCAACGTATCTAAAAACGGGAGTAAGGTTACCGTTGTGTGGAATCCTTATAAAGAAACAGCAAAAAATATTGGCGATATGCCCGATGATGGCTACAAAACATTTATTTGTGTTGAAGCTTCGAATGCTTACACCGATGCAGTTATATTAGAACCTGGGCAACTGCATACCATATCACAAACTTTCAGTGTGGAATAAACGGTTGCGCCTTTGTTGGTCGCTGATCAACAAAGATTCATGAAGAGAGAATTCCGATAGATAGTAAAACCCAGTAAAGCCCTCTTTTCGATCTGCCAGATGACGGAGAAACAATCTATTGTTATTCTATTCAGCAGATTCCTCCTTCGTCGGAAAGACAGCAGATATGAACAGCATTAATCACATGAGCATTTGTACAACAACTCAACAAAGCTGTCATCCCGAGGTACGAGGGAACTGTTGGGAATGATGGGCAAAAATGTTTTGTGTTGCAAAGCAGGGCAGCCTTTTTTCTCAGCAAAGTCTCTCTTACAGCTTGTGTGTTGGCCAAAGGACGTTGCTCCGAAGAAACCTCAAAACTTTTTTAACTGCCCGGCAATAATCCTCCCTGCTTTTTCTTTCAGTGGATAATCAAATGAGCCCATCGAAGATTCAATGCGGATGGAAGCAATGGTTCCAATTTTTATTTTTTCAACAGCAGAAGAAGACAGGGTATAAAATGCAAAGAGCCAGCAGCCATAACCCATAGAAGATTTTTTAGAACTGTAATCAGCACGGCCGGGCAAACTGATGACTGATCCATCACTCATGATTAATTTGGCAGTTTGCCCTGCATAAATAGAAAAACTATTCGTTCGGCCCGTTTGTATAGAAAACTCCAGTGCAAAACCACTCGCATATTTCAACACCGTACTTTTTAAGTAATCGCCAACGGTGCTTCTTTTATCCCGCCCTGTTCCATACGTATCACCGGCTGAAACAGAGAGCCGTTCTTCGCTGGTATAAAACACCGTGTCGCCGCTTTCTTTACTGATATCATATTTTAATTTTCGCTGGGCGAAGGCGGTTGTTTGTAAGAGTAAACATATCAGTACATATTTCATGCAGATGGGTTTGTTTTTTAAAGGTAGGAATGATTTTTTTATACCCTGGTGCTGCATGCCCGCAGGCTGCTACGCCTTGATTCGTGTCTCACGAATCAAGTTTAATTAACTTTTCCAGTTCGTGAGACACGAATCCGGGGCATTAGCTCACAAGGCTGAACATAAATCTGCTGTAGTCATCTAAGATTGATATTACTTTGAAACGCTAAATTTGTATGCGATTCAATCATAAAAACAGCCAGCCATGTCATTATTTGGAACGAATAAAAATGATGAGTCCATACATGCAAAAACATGGACCGTTACAGGTATTGTAATCTTGTGCCTGCTGGTTACAGGTATTTTTATTTACACCTTCAGTATATCATTATTGTTAATGGCAGGCATTGTGCTGGCCGTTTATCTGCGGATGATAGCAGATAAAATAAAAAAATGGACAGGATGGAAAGATATGCTCTGTTATGCACTGTCAATTATCATCACATTGATTCTGCTCACAGGGCTCGGGTGGTTAATTGGTGCAAAAGTGCAGGATCAGGCAAAAGAAATAGAGCAAAAACTTCCCGAAATGAAACAGCGCATTGCCACTGCTGTTGATGCATCTCCCTTTGTAAAAAAAATAGCAGGAAAATATACAGCAGGGTGGAGCCAGGCACAAAAAAAGGATAGTGCTGCTGCTGCACCAGCAACCAAACAGAGCGGTGCCGATTCTTCAAAAAACAATCCGCAAATCAGCAGCGCCGATTCATCCAGGCAAAACGAACAGCAAACGACATCTGCACAATCGGAAACTCAGCCATCATCCGGTGGAGGTAGTGGTGGTCTTGCCTCGATGCTTCAAAAATTATTCTCCTCCACTTTCGGATTGCTGGGCGATTTATATGCGATCTTTTTTCTTGGTCTGTTCCTCGCCGCAGCACCGAAGGATTATGTAAATGGTGTCCTCCGGCTTTTACCTGCATCCGCACAGGATAAAGGAAAACACACAATAGAACAAACCGGGCTCAACCTTAAGAAATGGTTTAAAGGAACGGTGTACAGTGTGCTCATCACGTTTGCCCTCACTGCCATTGGATTATTAATCATCGGTGTTGATCTCTGGCTCATACTCGCCATCATTGCAGGTTTACTCACCTTCATTCCCAACTTCGGGCCCATCATAGCCCTTATACCCGCTGTGATGGTTGGTTTTTTGCAGAGCCCCCGGGAGGCTTTATGGATTTTTATTTTATATTTTATTGTACAACTGGTGGAAAGCAATCTTATTACACCCTTCATACAAAAAAAGATGCTCGATACTCCTGCAGCCCTGCTGCTTTTCTTTCAAATGATTATGGGAGCTCTCAGTGGCGGTTGGGGAGTGGTATTGGCCACGCCGATACTTGTTGTATTGATGACCCTCGTTAAAGAATTGTACACTGATAATAAACAGCAGGAGGTAAGTGATGAAACCGGCAAAGAGTGAGCGGAAAAATGTACGCCGTTATTGTGTCTCCCGATAGCTATCGGGATCACCAACAAAGATTCACGAAGAAAGAATCCAGAAAGATTATAAACTACCGGGGTCGGATAAGGCCAGACCCCGGGCCGACAGGATCTATACTTTTCTCTTCAGCAGATTCCTCCTACGTCGGAAAGACAGCAGGGTTGAACAGCAATAAATAACATGAGCATTTTTACAACAGCTCAACAAAGCTGTCATCCCGAGGAACGAGGGAACTGTTGGGAATAGGAGTAAAGAATACAATAGTGTAATCGGCAAGTGTATTTTAGCCAGGATTGAATCTTGAATTTTAAAAATAGTTTGCTGGCGCATGCGCCAGTTATTTCTTTGTCACTTTTTGCTTGTCCAATACTTCGACTATCGCTCAGTAGTAACCAAAAAGGACCCCAGCAATCGATGTACGGCCCGATTGCTGGACAACGCCCTGATTAAACTTTTGCACTACTGTAGTTAAGTGCAGTAACAAATACATCAACATCCTAATTTCAAAGAGTTTGATTAAATCGTAAGAGTTTATTTAATAAGATTACATACCACTACGGAGCGTCTTTGCGAGCCTTTGTTGTTTGGAGAAGCAATCTGTTACTATATTATACGGCGAGTCCCTTGCAGGAGACTCGCCTGTGAAGTAAAGGGCAACGGATATCCACCCCATATTTTAACACATCTTATTGAAACATAGCCCGCCGTTTGCCATCTAATGGTTGTAATTATTCATCTTAAAAACAATCATTATGAAAAAAATATTTACTTATTCAATTTTTGCTGTCATGGCAACACTGCTGTTTACCAGTTGTGTCAAAGACAGAGTATATCAAAACGACAACGCCTACTGGCTTTCACAGGAACGGGGCGATGTGATGTACAGTAATAACAGCTGCGGGTACTATGTGGTAGAAACCAATTATGGCTATACCATCATCCGTAACCTGGATGGATTAAGGACTTACGACGGCGATGTGCTGTATGGCGACTTTGGCGCTTATGGCAACCGTAATTTCTATAATTACTCAGCCGATTTAATTACCAGGGGAACCGTGGTGGAATACGATCTTTCCTATAACGAAGCACTGGATGCCATTGATTATTATTGTCCTTACTTCAAATCCAGCGGGGCAACCATCAGGCAAAGTGCCAATGCTGCAAAAAAAGTACAGCGAAACGCAGTTCCCGCCAAGCAATAAATTATTTTCTTCAGCAACGTCTCTTACGGGACGTTGTTTTTATTGCTGCGGAAGGTTTGGTATGCCACCAACCGGGAATTAGAGGAATACCTGCAGCAGCGAAAACATGGTTTGCTGGCGCATGCGCCAGTTATTAAAGAAAGTGTTAGTAGTTTCTGATAATAAGTTCACCAACTTTGATTTTATCAGTTTTACAAGAAATCCATCTTGTAATGTTTAGTTTGTCTATTTTCCAGCCTTTATATAATCTTCTTATTTCTTTTGTGTCTGCATTTGAAATTAAAAGTAAACAACCCTTTTTGTCTAATTCTCTAGCGTAATCTGAAAGCTCTATTTGTTGTTTAACGCCAAAAACGTTTTTTGTATAATTATTAAAAAATGAAGTGGTATTTAAGGGAGGATAAGGAGGGTCTAGGTAAATGAAATTACCTTTTTTACAGTTCTTAACAATTGACTCGTATGACCCTTCTTTTATTTCAACGGTTTGAAGAAGACTGCTTACGGATAGAAGTTCATTAAAATTTGGTGTTGCAGGGTATTCTATTTTCCCATATGGAACATTAAATTCACCCTTTAGGTTAACACGATATAAACCATTATAACAAGTTTTATTTAGGTAGATAAATCTAGCTGCTTGTGCAAATGAATTTTCCTTTCGATTAAAAATTTCTCTAGTTTCATAGTAAAACTTTTCACTATTCTTTTTTACAAGTTTAATTAATGCGTCATGAACTGCATCTGGCTTTTCTTTTATTTTAATGTAACAATTGATTAGGTTATTGTTAAGATCAGAAATTACACCTTTTTTTGGGGCTAATTTAAAAAATAATGACCCTGCACCTAAGAAGGGCTCCCAATATTTTCTTTTACTAATATCAATTGGAATGAATTCTTCAATTTGTGAAATTAATTTTGTCTTTCCTCCAGCCCAACGTAAAAAAGGTTTTATTTCTGTACTATCCATTTGAAGTCAAAAAATTAATTAATTCTTTATATGCTTTTGCAGCTTGTGAGTGTTTGAGTTTTTCAGTTTGATCCATTTCTGCATAAGTTTGATTTTGCCCTTTAGGTATAAAAATTGGATCCCATTGAAAGCCGTTAGTCCCTTTACTTTTTTCTGAAATCTCTCCTTCTGTTCGGCCAAAAAATACATAGCTTTTCTTTCCATCACACAAGCAAACACCAGAAATAGCAATTGCTAATCTTGATTCACCACTTGGTATTAGTTTACAGATTTTGTCCCCCATCAAATCCCACATTGGTTTTGAAAGAGCCCCAGGAAAATTATTGAGATATTGTATAATAAGCCCGCCATGTTCCACAACTACTGGAACTCTACATTTTTTATAGGCATCAGCGGCTTTTGCCTTTATGACTATCTCAATATTATCAGAAAGGACTTCAGTAATATTGTTATTCAGAAATTTCAAGACACCCGAATATTCAGAAAAAATCTCCCTGATTTCAGCAATTTTTGTTTTGTTTATTGTGTTAAAATAAAATTCACTTGGATGCATTTTCTTATTTTAAAGCTGTTAAAAATTCAGATAAGCTTTCACTTGGATTTTCAGGGTCCAGTGGAATTACTTGGATATCCCAAGCCTGTAAGATTTTTGATTGTATTGGCTCATTTCCGAATGTTACATAATAGGATTTTCTTAATTCATAGTTATTTTCTTGGAGAGGTTGATTTTTAAGTTTATGTATTTTATACCAGATATATCTAATGTTTGTATCATTAAAGCTATATCCAATAAAGATGAAGCTATTACTTAGTAAGTCTGATCTTAATCTTTGATCGACTGCTTCCTCGAGCGCCATTCTGTCAAAATATTGAGTTTCAGTTAAAATCATTGTTTGTTCTAATTTGATATCACCGTGAAACTTTATTACATCACAATTAAAGGGTTTTTGTGGTGTGTTTGCAAAATCTTCTAGTCTTGTTAAAACTTGAGGAAGTCTACCATAATCTTCTAATGCCTTTTCAATATGGGGGTCGTAGTTAGTAGTATAAATTGTTTTAAAGGATAGCTCAGCTAATATTTTATGTGTTAAGGATAGTTTACGATTCTGATTTGCCTCAGTTGAATCAAAACCAACTCTTAATTGGTGTAGAAAATTTGTCCATTCCTGACGATGATTTTTTTGAATATATTCCAAAAGCTGGGGGTAGGATCCATGAATAAAAAATAACTCTGGATCAAACCCGATTTTTGCAGCGACATCTGAAACTAATTGGCCCCAGTCAGGAAGTCCTAATGGTTTTGAAAAGCCTGATCCAATAAAAGGAACTAAGCGTTTTTCTAAATGTGCATTTTTTATTTCAGTTATTAAGGTGTCAATGTTATTCATTTTTCTTTGCTATTAATCTTACAAGAGAATGTTGATGCTCAATGTTATTTGTCGGATGAGTTTCCGTAATTATTTCATTTTCAGATTTAATAATAGTAAAATTATTTAAACTATTTTCTAATTCACCTTCAGCAAGAAATGAATCCTCTTTTAAATACGCTTGTGTATCTGGGACAGAAATTTTATTGGTAAAGGTTGAACAGATAAAATAACCATCTGATTTTAACCAGCTACTTATTTTAGACAGCATTGCAAAAACTTCTTCTTTTGAATCTAGGCAATGTAGAATCCCGTAGGCAACTATAATATCAAACGTATTTTTTTCAAACGAAAGAGTTCTGAAATCTTCATTAATTGTCTTTATTCTTTTTGCACATTTAGCATAGTTAGGTTGCATTTTAAATCTTGATAATGCAATCGGTGAAATATCAACGGCAATTACGTTTGCATTTAAGTCAGCTAAAAAGACGGAGTTCTTGCCCTCGCCTGCACCTATATCTAGTACAAGGCTATTTTGTATTATAACATTTGGTAAGGTTGCGAAATACTTTACATATTTTGCTGGTAAGGGTTGCCAAAAACATCCGGTTGTATTTTCGTACTCTGTTTGATATTTATATGTCGTTTCTTTCATGCCACCATTTATTTATAGCTCTATATAAATCAGGAAGGTTTCCTCCATTAAATAAGTAAGCGTCAGCTCTTGTTTTAAAAAGAGTAATTTCTTTTTCAACATCATGATCTCTCGTTTCTCTAAATTCATGAATATTTACTTTCCTGCCATCGCTTCTGGTAGAGTACATTCTAAACGCACTATCACGAGGCAAGTCAATGTATAGCAAATTCGTTTGTGGATAGCGTTCCTTTAAAATATTAAAAGTATCTAAATTCCTTACGCCGTCTATTATTAAACAAGCATCGGTAAATTTATCTACTTCAGCAATAATTTTGTTTGCTAATTTTTTAGTGCCTTCTTTTGAGGTTACTAATTTTATTGCTTTATCTTGAAATGACATTCTGTTTCCAGTTTTAAAGTCTTTGGTATTAATTAGCGATTCAACACATTTTCTTGTTGAAATTAATGGTAATGAATATTTTTTGGCCATATGATTAGCAACTTCTGACTTTCCACTCCCAATTTCTCCAACGATTATTAATGGGGATTTGTTAAAAACAATGTTCTTCGTTTTTATAAAAACGGGGTCATATTTTTTGGGTTTCTTAAGAAGTTTTTTTACTAATATCTGTGACCAAAATTCCAATTCATGAAATCTATTCCAAATTTCTGAGTTATTCAATAATGAGAGTCTATTTACGGACATCTCTCTTGAAAAGTCTTTTAGATTGAAATTGTCTGGTAAATATGCCTGAAACACAAAAGCAAAATGATTTAATCCTAAAGGTGAAGAATCATCGTTTAATACACCAGTAAACTTCAAATTCGAGATTTTTAAACCTTTAATTTCTTCACCTATTTCTCTATATACAGAATTTAAAATGCCTCCATTTTTTATGCCAAATAGGTCTAGATCAATTTGATTTACATGGCCACCAAATCCTAAACATAGTACCCCTTTCAAAAGGCTTTCTTTTTGGCCATAATTTCCTCTAACAAATGAAAGTATCTTACCTTTTTTATCTTTTAGTATTACATATGATACCAACTGTTTAAGATCAAATCTTTTTTTTGCATCTCCACGAGGAAGAATTACCAAATTATTGGTATTTGCTAACTCTTTAAGAAATGGAGTATAGTTTTCGTGAAAGCCAAAGAATCTTTTATGTTTGTCTACAATTTCTTGCCTAATGCACACTACAATTTCTTTTGTAGTATTTTTCTCAAATGCTCTTGGAACGTATTCATTGAATTTGCCTTCATTGACCCATTCTCTTAGCCCAAATTTATTTGCTTTAATTCTTATAAATAATGATTCCTTGCGAAGTTTTCTTAAGTGTTCAGAAAGTCTGGCCCTCATAGTGTTGACCGGCGTTTTACCTGAAGATTGAAGCAATTGCTTATCTAAAGCCATTTGCACAATGTCTTTTACAAGCATAGGTGTCTGATGTTCTCTTAAAACTTGTTCTGCAGCATGTAAAAATTCCTGAGCCATAGTATACTATGCCACAATATAATATAATAATAGATTGCTTCGCCAAACAAGAAAGGCTCGCAATGGCGATATTTTTCTCACAACCCCAATAAAAACGCCATCACATCAACTCCATCTGCATAATCCATCAGCGATGGTTGCTGTGCCTGCCCAAAAGCTAAACCGCCAGCACCAACAATTGCCTGGATTTCTTCTTTGGATTTTAATTCTGCATGTAATACATCAACATCGGTATAAAAATCATAATGCAGTGTACCAATAGGTGAGAAGGGGTTGGAGTTTTTTACCAGTACAATGCAATCGTTGGTCATGTAATAAATATTATTCATGAGGTAGATAGCGAGCTGGTAATCGTAATTGTTGCGGTACTTATGATGATCGAACATCCACTGGTATTTACGCAGTGCGCCAAGCAGGGGAACAAAATCATAATCAGCGGGTGTATAAATCTGTGTTACGTTACGGCAGCCGAGACCAAAATAGGTCATGATATCATCGGCAAGTAAGGTTAGTTCGTTTGCTGTTTCATTCCCGGTGAGGATGGCAACCGAGGTTCTGTTTTTACGGATAACGGAAGGGTAGCGGCCAAAATAATAATCGAAGTAGCGGGCACTGTTATTACTGCCGGTGGCAATATAGGCATCGCAATCTTTTAGCATGGGTGAAAAGCTTACATGATTTTTCATGTCAGTATTCCACTCCGTCATTTTTTCTACGAGATGTTTGAGCAGGAACTCATCTTTACTGCTTGGTTTGATGAGCTGTTTATGCCCGCTGATGAACACACATAAAAAATCATGAAAGCCAACCAAGGGAATATTGCCGGCCATGATGATGCCAACTGTTTTGGGAATGATGTTATCATCGAGATGATAGTGGTCAGTCCACTGAATTAATTTTTGCTGATCTAAAAATTCAGTAGCAATGGTTTTTGCTGCGAGTTGGGTGTATTGATGGGTAAACCAGTTGTTGTGCTGTAAGGCTTTTTCCTGAATATTTTGCCAACCTTCGTCAGTGCCCGACATATATTGTTGCAGTTGTTCTAAAATTTCTAATC
>JANOIQ010000228.1:0-3179 GCA_031407835.1 Chitinophagaceae bacterium | reverse complement strand
TTGATAGCGGTGTGTAACAAACTGTTGAAACAGGTTTTTGCAGTAGTGAAAAACAATACGCTGTATCAGCCAAACTATTGTTCAGCAAAACCGTAAAAAAGATCAGATTTTATTTGGTTTTTTACACAGTTCATGTTGTGCACAGTAATTAGTCGTACTCGAATTCGTAATAACTGTATTGGCTCTTGCCGAACTCCTTTGCTAGTTTGTCAAAGTTATTATTCTTCTTGTCGCTACCAAATCGGCAAAAGACATTCTTAACATTCGGATTTCTTAAAACGGGAAATAGATTTTCTGGCTCTTGATTTTCTGCAAGAACATAAATGAAGTCCTGCAAGTTGGGAACAAACTCCAAAGAGTTTAAATCTGTCAAATTTTTTAAGTTCTCCAAACTTATACGCTTTAGGTTTTGTAATCTGTCCAACTGCGGAATGCTTGTTACTTGTTTCAATGACTGAATGAAAAGGTTTTGCAAGGTCTGTATGTCAGAAATAAATTGTAAGTCGGCTAAACCCCTAATTTGCCAAAGCTCCAAATACTTTAAGTTTTCAATTTTTGTCAATGTGTCAAACTGTTTAATGCCACCTAACTTGATGTCAACTGACCAAAGTTTACTAAGTCCTTCTAAATAGCTAACATCTTTTGTAGCAATTGAACGCAAGACTATTTTTTCAAGATTTTTAAGTTCTTGAATTACTTCAATTCCTTTTTGCTGTCCCTCCAAATAAAGATAACGTAGGTTGGAAAACTTCCTTATGACTTCGATAGAAGGCTTCTTTGAAGAGGTTTGCTCTATTGAAAGTTCGGTGATATTTGGTGATATGTCCTTAAGAAAATCAAAGTTGTCAAGATTATAAATACCAATTGCAAGTTTATCAAGAGTAGTGAACTTCGTCAAAACTTCAACGCCTGTGGCATTTTGTAAACAGTCAACCGAAATGTTTTTAGCAGAAGGAATATCTTGTAAAAATTTCAAATCACAAGTATCACCATAGTGTCCAAATACTCGAAGTGTTATGTCAGGACGATTATTAAAAACGACTGTCTGCAAAAGGTTTATTTCTTTGTCGCTTAAAGGTTCTGCAAATTGTAATGTTTTTGCTTTTGAGTCTTTTGCTACTTTGTTCAATTCGTCTTTAGTAACTCCTCGAAATATTTGGTATCTGTCTGGGCTTACATTTTGTAGAGGCATCTGTCAATATTATTGTGCACAACGTAAAGCATTGGCGTCAGGGGCGGTATTAGAATTCCGTCAGCCCGGTGGCGAATGATGAATGATTAATTGAACATGAAGCTAACGAAAACTCCTTAGAAAAAGTCCACCCCATAGATGAAGCCGATTAAAGCGAAAATGTTGAAGTTTAAACGTCCAGCCGCCCTTGCGCCAATGCACTGTTGGGCGTTCGTTTTTCGGTCACATGTCGAAACTAATGTAGTAAACCGCATTCTTCTTTTCATCAAACCATAAATACTGATAGTCCCTATTCTCAGTTTTTAGGTAATATGGAGGAAGTGTTTCAATCTTTACACTATCCCACCAAGCGAAACTTTGCCAAAGGCCTCTACTAAAATTGTCTACCTGATTACCCTTTGTTAAGTGTAAACGGTCCACGATTTTATTTTTTGTTGAGGGGTCGCATTTAAATGAAAACAGATATTTTGAGTCAATGCCCATCTCATCGGCAAAACAATATATTTCTTTTACATCTTCGGTTGGAGCAAAGCCAAAAAATTCTTCAAATCTTTTCTTGTTAAACTTAGTGTCCGGAGTATAACTGTTAAAAGTTGGGATTACTTTATCAATAACTGCATCTTTCTTTTCGATTACTTTCTCTTTGGTTTTATCAGCAATATCGTTACTCTTCCTTTTAATTCTGTCACACGATAAAAGCGTCAGTGTTAAAATAACCGTCGATATGTGAATTTTGTATCGCAATGAATGTTTAAAATGACGCCCAACACGTAAATTTATGATATAAGATGCAAGCTTCAAAATAAAAAAGCCATTGAAAATCAATCATCTGGCGTAATACATTTGAGATTGTTATTAGTACAATCCACATTAGTATTTATCCGTGTATAAACGTTTAGAAACGTTTGCACACATTTCTTTTTATGCCGTTTAGCTTTCTATCTACGCCGAATTCCTCGCCGCATTAATAATTCCAAAGGAACTGCGGATGATAAGTTTTTCAAATGCTTCTTTTGAAACAGACGATGCACCGGGTTCGTTCATGGCCCTGATTTTGGAAATAGCATACTGCTGGATAGTAATCAGCGGCATCACAATCCGTTCACGCATCTGGATCGATTGCTGTTCAACGGGGTAATCTTCCATCAGCTCGGTATTGCCATTCAGCATCAGTACATATTTCCGGGTGAGTACATATTCATCATAAATCTTCTGCCAGATAACTCCATACAAAGGATGCTGTGATAAATATTCGGTTAACGGGAAATAACATTTCTTCATCGCCATTTCACAATTGTCGAACAATGTTTTAATGAACAGTGAATTTTTGTAAAGCTTTTTAATTTCAGCAAAACGTCCCTGATCATCCAATGCTTTCAATGCAGAGCCAACACCATAATAACCGGTTACATTTTGTTTGAGCTGGCTCCATGCACCAACATAAGGAATGGCACGGAGGTCTTTCAGTTCAAGACGGGAAGAGGCACCACGCTTGGTTGGGCGGCTGGCAATATTTGTATCGCTGTAAAATTTTAACGGACTTACATCAACGAGGTACTGCATAAAGTAAGGATGATTCTTCAGCTCAACATATGCATCATAACTCTTTTGTGCAATTTCCACAATGAGGTTCTCTTCTTCTTTCTGCAATGTAATTTCAGCCGAATCAAAAATATCATTGCTGAGTCCGGCATTGAGCAGCTGTTCAATATTAAACTGTGCAGCATCCTGTGTACCAAAGTTGGAACTTACGGTTTGTCCCTGCACAGTTAACTGAATTTCTTTGTTGGCAATATTTTTTCCCATGGATGCATAGAAGCGGTGTGTTTTACCACCACCACGTGCAGGAGGTCCGCCACGGCCATCAAAGAACACTACATCAATTCCAAACTGTCTTGATATGGCTGTTAATTCTTCTTTTGCTTTATAAATACTCCAGTTGGCCATTAGGTAACCGCCATCTTTGGTACCATCACTGAAACCAAGC
>JANOIQ010000213.1:0-17267 GCA_031407835.1 Chitinophagaceae bacterium | reverse complement strand
CTCTCCCTCCCTTTTACTAACTTTCTGAAAACCTCCTTATCATGCGCCTGCCAGCTCACCTGCTGCTTTTTCTCTTTTTCTTTTCCTGTAATAACGATTCAGAAAAAACCGAAACTCTTGTCCATGATTCAGCAGCTGTGGAAGGAAAAGATTCAACTGTAATACATACAGATACAACCATAATAAAATCAGATTCAGTAATTAAACCGGTTATTCCACCAGCAAACAAACCCAAATCGGCCAGTATCGCCTATTCCTATTTTACTGCCATCAAACGGAATGAGGTGAAAAACATCAATGTTCGGTTAGATATCAATAATCCAGAAACTGTAACCCGTGCAGCATTGAAAGCCATTGAAAAAAAGCAACTCATCAACGGTACAGATGCTGATACAAATTTTACCAGCACATTGTCCATTCCTTTATATGATTCTGTAGAAGTAACCTTGCAGGACCCGGCCAGTGATTATACACTCAGCCGCATCAATCACAGCAAAGACAAACAGAAAGTTGATACTGTAAACGGAAACCTTTGGGGCTGGACAGTGCTCACCAAAACAGATAAAAAAGAAACCAAACTTATTTTAAAGATCACCGCTTACATGCCTTCCGGTGAGGAAGTATTAGACAACCGCTCTATTCCCATTCGCATTAAGTTAGAACAAACCATGCTGCGGAAACTATGGGCCGCCTTATTAGATGATCCCAAATATTTTTTAACGGTGATACTGGTTCCGCTGATAGGTTATTTAGGCAAAAAGTATTTCGATAAAAAGAAAGCCGCAAAAGAAAATCAATCATAACTCTCACAACACCTGCCATCCAATTGCCTTATTCACCACTTTTGCAACTGCACCCAATGCAGCATTAATGGTATTCTCCACAGCTATTAAACCCAGCCCTTCAATACTGAGCAGCACCGTACGAAATGCACTCTTTTGTATTTCAATGTGAAGCATTGCCTCCGATTTCGTAATTTTTCCGGCCAGCTTCAGTTTTTCAATCATCAGCAGTTTATTGGCCATATTCATCGTTTCATTTTCTGCATAAGGCTTTACCTGCTTCCAGAATTTACCCAGGTTTTCCTTAGCAGCGGAAAGCATATCTTTTACCAGTGTTGTTGTATCGAGCGACATAAAAAAGAATTTAGAATGAAGAATAAACAGTTTTAACTAGTTGGTTTTTGCCCGTTGCTTCAAAGCCATTAAAAAATTGATGATGGCCCCATACTGTGTTTCAAATGCATCTTTCAGCAGTGTAACTTCTTCCGGAATCAGCAACCCGTTCGCTTTCCCTTTGTGCAGTTGTTCCAGCCTTCCGATATTGGCTTCCAGTTCTTTGATCATGCCCACCATAATTTTATTTTTATCAATGGCATTGTTACGAATGCGTACCGTCGCAGCTTTCACCTTCAGTTTCTGGTAAAGTTGTTTTTGATTTTCATATTTCATGACAGTGCTCCCGGGCTCACTTTCAAGTGCAACAAAAAAAGCTGATGTCATTTCCTGCATCTCTGTAATCGTCTTATCTGTTATTTCATCGTAAGGAGCAAGCAAGGTTACTTTGCACGATGAAAAAACAAGAGAAACAACAGAAATAAGCAGGAAGAATTTGCAGTGCAGATAAGATTTAGGCAGCATGGAATAAGGTTTGTATAACAAAGTACAAATCATCCTTCACAAAAAAAAGATTTAGGAAATCACGCACATAACAAATAATTTGGTGTCTAAAATCAAAATTCTATGGCGCTACAACCCTGGCGAACAGGCAAGGTTACTCAGATCATTGACGAAACCCCAAATACAAAACGTTACATTATTCAAATTCCTGAACTCGAATCTTTTGATTTCAAACCCGGACAGTTTATTACGTTCGATCTTCCCATTGATGAAAAGCCAAGCAGAAGGTTACGGAGTTATTCCATTGCCAGCTGGCCCAATGGCACCAATGAACTGGAATTGGTAATTGTTTTAAATGAAACAGGAGCAGGAACACCCTGGTTATTTGAAAATGCATTGGTAGGAAGTGAGCTCACTCTCCGTGGCCCGCAGGGTGTATTCATTCTGCCCGAAACAATTGATACTGATCTGTTTTTCATTTGTACAGGAACAGGCATTGCACCTTTCCGCAGCATGTCGCATTATATTCACAATCATAACATTCAGCATAAGAATATTTACCTCATTTTCGGCACAAGAAAAAAACAGGACCTTCTATATCATGATGAACTGAAACAACTGGAGGTTGAATTCCCCGGTTTTCATTTTATTCCTACTTTGTCGAGAGAAGAATGGGAAGGAAGAAGCGGATATGTGCATCCCGTTTACGAAGAACTGCTCAGCAACAGGCAGGAAGCCAAATTTTATTTGTGTGGATGGAAGGCTATGCTGGATGAAACGAAGAAACGGATTCTTGAGCTGGGATATGATAAAAAATCCATCCACCAGGAATCGTACGGGTAGCAGAAATCGGGAGGTCAAAAAATGATCTTCAACATATTATCAGTTAACAACAATCAGGTTCAGCAGTAAAAAACAGTTCCTAATTTCGTTTATTAAAATTTATTCTTATGGGTGCATCCTCGCTCATTGTTTTAATCATTGCCGCAGTTGCTTTTTCAACCATTGCCATTCTCATCGCAAAGGTTGTTACCACTTCTACCAAAAACAAACAGAAGGGCGAAGCAATTGAGTGCGGTATTCCTACAGTTGGCCCCAGCTGGATTCAGTTCAACGTTGGTTATTACCTCTTTGCACTGATCTTCCTGATTTTTGATGTGGAACTGATTTTCTTATATCCCTGGGCAGTTGTAGCCAAGAGTGTTGGCTGGCTCGCATTAATTGAAATTGTTATCTTCTTTTTTATATTGTTTATTGGATTCTTATATGCTCACAGAAAAGGGGCATTAAAATGGAAGTAAGAAGTTAGCCCCTAAAGGGGAACTGATAGGCACATTGATGTAAATTTTGAAAGGGATCATTTATATTACATACAAAAAATGGATGAGTTAAAAAATAATTCAGATGCTGTTTACCCCCCTTCAGGGGATGGGGGCAAGGCTTCTTTTCCCGGGCAGATTCATGAAACCCCCGGAGGTGGCATTGTACTCAGTAAACTGGATGATGTCATTAACTGGGCACGTTCCAACTCACTTTGGCCATTAACTTTTGCCACCAGTTGCTGCGGCATTGAATACATGGCCGTTGCAGGTGCCAAATATGATTTCTCCCGTTTTGGTTTTGAAGTAGCCCGTGCTACACCACGTCAGGCTGATGTAATTATTATTGCCGGTACCATCGTAAATAAAATGGCCCCTGTATTGAAACGATTATACGATCAGATGGCCGATCCGAAATATGTAATAGCAATGGGTGCATGTGCCATCAGTGGCGGACCATTCTTTTATAATACTTATTCAGTAGTGAAAGGAGCGGATCATGTAATACCGGTTGATGTATATGTTGCCGGTTGCCCTCCACGACCTGAAGCATTACTGCATGCATTGATTTCGCTGCAGGAAAAAATAAAAAGCGGTTTAACCCGTGAACAAATTAAAGAAGGAAAAGAACAGAAATGACGAACGAAGAATTAAAGATCAAATTTACAGAGCTGGTTCCCACAGCCACTTTTGAAGAAGGCGGCGAATGGCTGAACGTTTTAATTGAGCCAACCGACTGGCGGGCTTTTGCAGAACATATCCGTACGGATGATTCTTTACAATTCGATTTTCTTTTTTGCCTCACCTGTATTGACTGGAAGACCCATTTAACCATGGTGTATCATCTCCGTTCAACAAAGCTTCATCACAATATTGTGGTGAAAGCAAAACTCGACAGAACAAATCCTGAAATAGAAACCGTTTGCGATATATGGCGCACAGCAGAATTTCATGAACGTGAAGTATATGAAATGTTTGGTGTGAAATTTCTCCATCATCCTGATCTGAGGTTGTTGATTCTGGAAGATGGATGGGAAGGAAGAAACCCCTTACGCAAAGATTTTGAAGACCCGATTAACATGATAAAACTATAAAGCCTCCCCAAACCCCTCCAAAGGAGGGGCTTAGCAAGGCACGGGGCCAGCTTAGCTGGAGATATTGATAAAAAATAAGTGGTTGATAATTGAAGATGAAAGAACTGAAGTTGAATTGGAAGTTTATTAGTTGATAAAAAATAAAAAAGCTCCGTCCCTCTCTTTCGGAGAGGGATAAGAGGGTGAGGTTTATGTACAGACAAACTGAAATAATTAAAGACTTATCACAAACTCCAGGGGAGGAAGGTGATTTAATCATTAATGTAGGACCACAGCATCCCGCCACCCATGGTGTATTGCACCTGATCATTACGTTAAATGGTGAAACAATAAAGAAAGTAGAACCGCATCTTGGTTTTATTCATCGCTCCATTGAAAAAATGTGTGAGAGCCTTACCTACCGCCAGTTCATTTATGTAACCAGCCGTATGGATTATCTTTCTTCACACATCAACAATCATGCATGTGCCTTATGTATTGAAAAAGGATTACAGCTTGAAATTCCGCCAAGAGCTCAGGTGATCCGTGTATTGATGGATGAATTAACAAGAATTGCATCGCATGAATTATGGTGGGGAGCAATGGCCATGGATCTTGGTGCCTTCACTCCTTTCTTTCATGCATTCCGTGAAAGAGAAAGTATTAATGACATCATGGAAGAAACCTGCGGCGCAAGGTTAACCATGAACTATGTAGTACCTGGTGGTGTAATGCAGGACATTCATCCCAACTTTCAAAAAAGAGTAAAAGAGTTTATTGCCCTGTATAAAAGTAAGGTTGCTGAATATGATGAACTGGTAACAGGTAATATCATTTTCCAGAACAGAATGAAAGGTGTTGGTTATTTATCTGCAGAAGATGCCATCTCTTACGGATGTACAGGCCCTGTTGCAAGAGGCAGTGGCGTAAGTTCTGATATACGCAAACTGTATCCATACGAAATATATGATAAGCTTGCGTTTGATGAAGTGCTGGAAACAGGTTGTGATTCATTTGCCCGTTATATGGTTCGTTTGCGTGAAATGAATCAGTCGATAAGAATCATTGAACAGTTGATTGACAATATTCCTGATGGTGATTTCCAGGCAAAAACAAAGGCCGTATTGAAATTACCGAAAGGAGATTTTTATACAAGAGTGGAAACAGCACGTGGAGAATTTGGTATATACATCGTAAGCGAAGGTGGAACCACACCTTATAGAATTAAATTCCGTTCGCCCGGTTTCTCTAACCTTTCTGCCTTAAATCATATGGCAAAAGGCGGAAAAATTGGCGACCTGATTGCAACAATGGGAACATTAGATTTAGTTATACCTGATATAGACAGATAATAGCGGCCCCCTCTTGAACTTCGTTCGTTCCCTTTTAGGGAATCCCTGTTAGGGAGGACAGCATGGCAGATGGCCCACTTATCGAAAAGTATAATAAATAGATGATGCCTGATGATTGAAAAAGATAAGCTGAAATGCTTAGTTATAATTGATGAACAAAAAACAAAGCCCGGCCTCCCTCTCTTTTGGAGAGGGAACGAGGGTGAGGTCTTAATATATGTGGAGCTTCAGTAAAATAGCATCAAACTTTGATTCCTGGTTAAGCCAGCAAGTAAATCCAACATGGACATTGGTTATTGAAATGGTCATTGCCGGTGTTGCTGCTATTGGTTTGTTTGCGGGATTGGGATTGGTACTGGTAATTATGGAACGGAAAGTTGCCGCATGGATACAAATCCGTTTAGGACCTAATCGTGTTGGACCAAAAGGAATGCTTCAATCACTGGCAGATACAGTAAAATTATTAGTGAAAGAAGGGATGACTCCCGATGGGGCAGATAAATTATTATTCAACATTGCACCGTTTATTGCTATGATCGTTGCCATGTTATTACTTGCACCAATTGGGTTTGCCAAAGATTTTCAATACTGGGATCTCAATATTGGTGTATTATATATCACCGCCATTTCATCTATTTCAGTAGTTGGTATTTTAATGGCCGGATGGGCGAGCAATAATAAATACTCTGCACTCGGAGCCATGCGCAGTGGTGCACAGATTGTAAGCTATGAATTATCAGCAGGCTTGGCTATTCTTGCAGTGGTTGTATTAACAGGCAGTTTGCGCTTATCTGATATCGTTAATGCACAGGCCGATGGCTGGTGGATATTTAAAGGTCATCTGCCAATGTGGATCGCATTTATCATTTTCATTATTGCTGTTACCGCCGAAACAAACCGTGCACCATTTGATTTAGCCGAAGCTGAAAGTGAATTAACAGCAGGTTTTCATACAGAATATTCAGGAATGAAGTTCGCTTTGTTTTTCCTGGCAGAATACATCAATGTATTTATTGTGTGTGCCATTGGTGCTACCTTATTTCTGGGTGGCTGGATGCCGTTTCATATCGGCAACTGGGAAGGATTTAATCATGTGATGGATTATATTCCATCGAGTATCTGGTTCTTTGGAAAAACGTTCTTCCTGATATTTTTGATCATGTGGTTCCGGTGGACATTTCCCCGTTTACGTATTGATCAGTTATTGACGCTTGAATGGAAATATTTATTACCCATCAGTATGTTTAACTTACTGCTGGTAACAGTGATCGCAATATTGGGCTGGCATTTTTAGAAGACCGAAGCCCCGGCCTCCCCAAACCCCTCCAAAAGAGGGGCTTAGCAAGGCACAGAGCCAGCTTGTTGAAGAAATAGTTTTGTTTGGATTAGTATAATAGTTGAAGTGGAAGATAAAAAATTTAAATAAATTCAAAAGTACCGCTCCTTTTCTTTTGGAGAAGGAGATGGAGGATGAGGCTATGTTTTTAAAAGATTACATAAAAGATGTTTTTGGTGCATTGAAATCACTTGCAACCGGCATGAAGCGGACGGGTTATTATTTTACACACCACAAAGAAATTATTACAGAACAGTATCCTGATAACAGGGATACGCTGGTAATGGCTGATCGCTTTAAAGGCGAAGTAGTCATGACGCATGATGAAAACAATGAACATGCGTGCACAGGTTGTACAGCTTGTGAACTGGCCTGCCCTAATGCAACCATCAAGATCATTACCAAATTTGATATTGATCCGGAAACAGCAAAGAAGAAGAAAGCGATTGACACATTCGTGTATCATCTTGAGTTATGTACCATGTGCAATTTGTGTGTGGAGGCTTGCCCTACCGGTGCAATTAAAATGGCACAAACATTTGAACACAGCGTGTACGACAGAAGTAAACTGACAAAGAAATTAAACCATGATGGATCGAAGATTAGAGCTGGGGTTGAATAAGGCCTCCCCAAACCCCTCCAAAAGAGGGGCCAGGCAAAGCACAAAGCCAGCCTATTGAAAAGATTGAGTAGATATAACGTTGTTGCTAATTGATGATTGAAACCTGATTGTTGAAATGCTGAATTACTATTGTTTAATTAAAAAAATAAAAACCCGGCCTCTTTCTCCTTTGGAGAAGGACCGAGGATGAGGCCATGACTGCATCACAAATCATATTTTATCTTATCTCAGCTTTTATACTGAGCATGGGGATTTTATCTGTTACCACCAGGAAAATTTTCCGTTCGGCTATTTGGTTACTTTTTTCATTAATGGGTATTGCCGGTTTATATTTCTGGATGGATGTTCAGTTTATTGCAGCCGTACAGATAGTAGTTTATGTAGGTGGAATTGTTGTCCTTATCATTTTTTCTATTTTTCTTACCCAGCAATCGGGCAAAGAAATGGAGAAAGCACCAATGGGAAGAACCATCTTCGGCGCATTGGCTGCCTTATTCGGATTTGCATTTACTTATTTCCTCATTCAGCAATACGGATTTACACAGTCTGATAAATTGTTTGACACTGATGTTGCAAGAATTGGTAATGCTATGCTGAATACAGAACAGGGCGGATATTCTTTACCCTTTGAAGTAGTAAGTATATTATTATTAGCAGCAATGGTTGGATGTATTGTAATTGCTCTCAAAATAAAACCGGAAGAAAAATGAGCGAAGTACCATTAACACATATTCTGTTTGTGAGCACAGCACTGTTCTTCATTGGCATGTATGGTTTGTTTACACGCCGTAACCTCATCACCATGCTGATGTCAATTGAATTAATGCTCAACAGTGTCAATATCAATTTTGTGGCATTTAATAAATATTTATATCCCGAAAAATTAGACGGCATCTTCTTCACCATATTTATTATAACAATTGCTGCTGCTGAAGCGGCCGTAGCAATTGCCATTATCATCAATCTCTACCGCAGTCATCATTCAATTGATGTGGAAGATGCATCGGAAATGAAATATTAGCGGACGCTTCCGACTTCCCCCAAAGGGTGAAGCCATCGAGGCACGGGCCAACTTAACAAAGAGGTTTATGAATAAGAATGATTCTGATTGATGTTGAATAAGAAATTGAAAGATGAAATGCCCGCCCGGATGAACTCCGTTCGGACAGGCTTAGATACAAAAGTTAAATTATAAATTAAAGCCCGGCCTCCTTTAAACTAATTCCATTTCCTTTTCCCTTCTCCTTTTTGAGAAGGTGCCGAAGGCGGATGAGGTGAGAGGGAACGAGGGTGAGGCCTTTTATGAACAACTATACTTACATATCATTAATTCCCTTGTTACCACTGGCAGGTTTTGTACTGCTTGGCTTGTTTGGGAAAAAATATTTTAACAAGTCTGCCGGTATCATTGGTACAGGTTTACTGTTGATCTCAACCGTACTTTCGCTCTATACAGCTTACCAGTATTTTTTAGTGGATGGAAAAGTGGGGGATACATATCAAACAATTTCCGCATTAAAATTTACCTGGCTTTCATTTTCTGATACAGTGTCAATAGATATGGGCATCCTGCTCGATCCTATTTCAGTAATGATGCTGGTGGTGGTAACAGTTGTTTCACTGATGGTGCACATCTTCAGCCTTGGTTATATGAAAGGTGAAGAACGTTTTGCCACGTATTATGCATTCCTTGGCCTGTTTACTTTTTCCATGCTGGGATTAGTTGTATCATCCAATCTTTTCCAGATCTATATGTTCTGGGAACTGGTGGGTGCTTCTTCTTATTTACTGATTGGTTATTATTACCAGAAACCATCTGCAGTTACTGCATCGAAGAAAGCATTTATTGTAACACGCTTTGCTGATCTTGGTTTCCTCATCGGTATTCTCATCCTTGCTTTTTATGGTGAAAGTTTAGACTTCAACACCATCATCCATAATTTAACCACACAGCAGTCAACACAATTTGTTGCCATTACCTCTGCTTCCTTTATCGGCGTATCTGCCATTACATGGGGCTTAACAATGGTGTTCATGGGTGGTGCAGGTAAAAGTGCCATGTTTCCGTTTCATATCTGGTTACCCGATGCAATGGAAGGTCCTACTCCTGTTTCGGCATTGATCCATGCAGCAACAATGGTGGTGGCAGGTGTGTATTTAGTTGCAAGATTATTCCCGCTGTTTGCAATCAATGAAACAGCATTATCCATTGTAAGGATAGTTGGTGTGGTGTCTGCTTTGTTTGCAGCTATTATTGCCTGTACACAAACTGATATAAAACGAGTACTTGCTTATTCAACCATGAGCCAGATCGGCTACATGATGTTTGCACTGGGTGTTAGTGGTAACGATGGTGGCGAACATGGTTTAGGTTATACAGCCTCCATGTTCCATTTGTTTACACATGCATTTTTCAAATCATTATTATTCCTTGGTGCCGGCGCTGTCATTCACATGATACACAGCAATGAATTGAAAGATATGGGTGGATTAAGAAAGTTCATGCCTATTACCCATCTTACATTTTTAGTTGCCTGCCTGGCCATTGCAGGTGTGCCACCTTTCTCCGGCTTCTTCAGTAAAGAAGAAATTTTATTAGCAGCTTATAATTCAAGCATGATCGTGTATGTGATTGCATTGCTTACTTCCGGTCTTACAGCTTTTTATATGTTCCGTTTGTATTTCTCTATTTTCTGGAATAAGCAAACTGAAGTACATAATCATTCTGCCTCCGCTGAAGCTTCGTCGGACAAGCATAGCGAAGGAACTATCTCGATGAAACTGCCGCTGATCATTTTAGCAGTATGTACAATAGCTGTTGGCTTTATTCCTTTTGGAAACTTTGTTTCAACAGATGGTAAAGTATTGGAAACTCCTTTTCATTTGATGTTCTCCATTGCACCTGTGGCAATAGGCTTAACAGGGATTGGTATTGCCATGTATTTATTTCTTTATGAAAACGAATGCCCGGAAAAGTATTCCCGAAAACTTGGCGTTTTTTATAAAGCAGCCTATCATAAATTTTATATCGACGAATTATATCTTTTCATCACTAAAAAAATTGTCTTCAATTTAATTGCCCGCCCTGCAGCATGGGTTGACCGTACTATTGTTGACGGGCTGATGAATGGCATTGCATCAACAACCGGAAAAATATCCGGGCTTATTAAAGGAGTACAATCAGGCAAAGTACAGAACTACGCTTTATACTTCTTTGGCGGCATAGCAGCATTACTCATTATGTTTATTTATTTATGGAAATTATAAAATGAATCTATCCTTACTTCTCATATTGCCCCTGGCGTTTTCACTTCTCCTTTTAGCAGTAAAAGGTTTGAAACAGGTACGCACAGTTGCACTGCTCGCTGCAGTTGCACAATTAGGTCTGAGTATTTTTCTGTTGTTTAAATTCTTACAGGAAAGAATTACCAGCAATACTGATTTTCTGTTTGATCAGAATTATACCTGGTACCAGGCACTTAACATCAATTATCATGTAGGTGTGGATGGCATTTCTATTGCCATGATCCTGCTCACTTCTTTTGTTGTACTGGCTGCAGTACTGGTTTCATGGAAGCAGGAATACATGCACAAAGAATTTTTCTTCCTGTTATTATTCTTAAGTCTTGGTGCATATGGATTCTTTATTTCGCTTGATCTTTTTACGATGTTCTTCTTCTTAGAAGTTGCAGTAATACCTAAATTCTTATTAATTGGAATATGGGGCAGTGGCAAAAAAGAATACAGTGCATTGAAACTTGCCCTGATGCTGATGGCAGGTTCTGCCTTAGTATTTGTGGGATTGTCAGGATTATATTTCAATACCAGTATCAACGGAGTACATTCATTTGACTTATTGCAGATTTCTCAGCAGAATATTCCAACCAATCTGCAAAACTTATTCTTTCCATTTGCATTTATTGGCTTTGGAATATTTACTGCACTGTTTCCGTTTCATACATGGGTACCTGATGGTCACTCTTCTGCACCAACGGCTGCATCCATGTTTCTTGCCGGCATATCTATGAAGCTTGGTGGTTACGGATGTTTGCGTGTAGCCACTTATTTAATGCCCGATGCGGCAGAACATTATTCAACAATCATTATTATTCTAGCCTGCATTGCTATTCTTTATGGTGCTTTTGCTACCATGATGCAGACTGATTTGAAATACATCAACGCATATTCTTCCGTGAGCCATTGTGGTTTTGTTTTACTCGGCATTGGTATGTTAACTAAAACATCCATCAACGGCGCAGTGTTGCAAATGGTGAGCCATGGTTTAATGACAGCCCTTTTCTTCGCCGTGATTGGCATGATTTACGAGCGCACACATACAAGACAGGTAGCACAGCTTGGCGGTTTATTAAAAGTGATGCCGTTCATTTCTTCTGTGTTTGTAATTGTGGGTTTGTGTTCACTTGGGTTACCCGGCCTCAGTGGATTTGTTGCTGAGATGACCGTGTTTATGGGAAGCTGGCAGAGAGCTGATACTTTTTACCGCATTGCAACCATTGTTTCGGCAGCATCAATTGTTGTAACAGCGGTTTATATTTTAAGAGCAGTTGGTTCTTCTATTATGGGACCAATTAAAAATACAGAGTATTTAAAATTAGGTGATGCGGCCTGGAATGAAAAAACAGCTGCTGTGTTATTGTTGGTTGGAATACTGATTATGGGATTGGTTCCTTTCTGGTTAACAGATCTCATCAATCCCGGAACAGAAGTGATAATGCAGAAAATTGGAATGATCAAGTGAGGAATAATGAATATGGAACAAGGAATGTTGAACATTGAACTGTAAAACAACCCAACCATGAATACACCAGGCCGAAAATTTGATTTAGAAGACAGGCTAATTGAATTTGGAGCTTTGATTATTGAGATTACAGAAAGCCTTGCCAATACAAGAGCGGGAAATCATCTTGCTGGACAGGTTGTAAGATCAGGAACATCACCAGCTCTTCATTATGGAGAAGCGCAAAGTGCAGAGTCGAGAAATGATTTTATTCATAAACTGAAAGTATTATTAAAAGAATTGAGAGAAACCAATGCTGCAATGAAACTGATTAAAAGAGTAAACCTGTCTTCCAAGCCTGATTTATGTGTTAAGGCAAGTCTGGAATGCAATGAGCTCATTTCAATTTTTGTAAAAAGCATTGAAACAGCAAGAAGAAACAACACTAAAAACAAAAACGATATTGATAAAAGTGCTGAGTGATTGAACAGACTTCATCATTCTGTATTCCTTGTTCAATATTCGATATTCATACGATATGCTGACTAATTTTTTTATACTGATGCAACAGGAATTGCTGTTAACAGCAATCATCTTTATTCTTTTGTTTGCGAAACTTGGCGCAAAAGATTTAGAGCCCAAAACCCTTTTGCTGCTGACAAATATCTTACTGACCATTAACCTGGTGGCAGGATTTTTCTTTAACAGTGATGGTTTTCTGTTTGGCGATATGTTTCAAACAAATGACCTTGTGCGGCTTGAAAAAAATATACTCAACCTTGGCACATTGATTATCTCTCTTCAATCGTACAACTGGCTGGTGAAACATAAACATGCTGCAGAATTTTATATCCTCATGTTTTCAACCCTGCTGGGTATGTTCTTTATGATCAGCAGCCGTAACCTGCTGATGTTTTATGTTGGCTTAGAGCTGGCAAGTATTCCTCTTGCAGCAATGGCCAATTTTGACCTGGATAAAAGACGTTCTTCTGAAGCAGCCATGAAATACATCATGTCTTCTGCTTTTGCTTCCGGCTTATTATTGTTTGGTATCTCTATGATTTATGGTATTGCAGGAACTGTAAACTTTGCTGAGCTGCGTGAAATTGCTTCAACCAATCCTTTGTTCCTGTTTTCATTCATTTTGCTGATTGCAGGTTTTGGTTTTAAAATCTCAGCTGTTCCATTCCATTTATGGACTGCCGATGTATACGAAGGTGCGCCCATTGCAGTTACTTCTTATTTGTCGGTTATTTCAAAGGGCAGTATGCTTTTTGTAATGACGAGTGTATTGTTTACGGTGTTTGACAAGTTGTTTTTTCAATGGTATAATATTATGGCTTTGCTTGCAGTATTATCCATGGTTGTTGGCAACCTGTTCGCTATCCGTCAGCAAAACATCAAACGATTCCTTGCCTTCTCCTCTATTTCACAAGTTGGTTTTATTTTAATTGGTGTGAGCGGTGGTGATAATACAGGTTTCAGTTCAGTGATTTATTTTGTATTGATTTATATATTCTCCAATCTCGCAGCTTTTGGTGTATTGAGTTTGGTGAGTTCTGAAAAAGGAAAAGAAAGTATTGATGACTTTAAAGGTTTCTATAAAACCAACCCACTGTTATCATGGGTATTAGCGATTGCCTTGTTTTCACTGGCAGGCATTCCGCCAACTGCAGGTTTCTTTGGTAAATTCTTTTTGATCCTGGCTGGTGCAGGAAGAAATAATTATCTGTTGATTACCATTGCAGCCTTGAACATGGTAGTTTCTCTTTATTATTATCTGCGTATCATCAAAGCGATGTTCATGGATACCAATGAACACCCGATTGAAAAAGTGGAGGTCAGCTGGAGTCCGAAAATTGCAATGGCCATCTGTATCGGTGGTATTGTTGTTACGGGTTTGGTGAGTGGTGCTTACGAGTATATTTATTCGCTGGTTAAATAAATTAAATAATGAACACCGAACAAAGAATAACGAATTTTGAAGTTGGATTCAATCCCTTCTTCATTCATCATTCCTTGTTCAATATTTGATATTCATATGGCAATCAATAAAAATCACGAGTTTGAAGATCTGGATGGAGTGAAATGTGCTGTTGTTGAAAAAAATGCCGGCAAAGATCGTGTTGCATTTTTGAAAGATTTACTTGAATACAATCAATATAAAGTGATTGTTGTTCCTTCTCCACCACCTAAAGCAGCGCCTGCTGCACCCAAACCAGTCTCCGCTGAAGTTACTGCTGACATACCGGTTGAAGGCGATGTTGCTTCCGCCTCCGCTGAAGCTACAGCGGACAAGCCTGAAACATTTACGATTGGAGTAACCAATGTAATGTTCAATGTAACCAATGCTCTTTTTGGAAGATTATTGAAAACAAAGACCGGTCATATTGTTACCCCTGCTTACTGGCAACAGAAAGATGCAGTAAGTCATGATGATATTCCTTACTACGAACAACATTAATTATCCAATATGATGCAGGTAAAAAACCTATTCGATAAAGAAACCTTTGACGGAATTCTTTCCCGGATTCACTTTCTCAATTCACACAGTGAACGTTTATGGGGAAAGATGACTCCCGGCCAAATGATGGCACATTGCAAAGAAGCATTTAAAGTTCCGCTCAGCAGCAAACCAACTTCACGTATGCTGATTGGTCTGTTAATTGGCTGGGCAATAAAGAAAAAACTATATGATGAAAGTCCATGGGGGCAAAGCCTTCCCTCAGCACCTAACTTTATTATTAAAGACGAACGTGATTTTGAAACAGAAAAAAACGAACTGGTTTCAATGATCACCAGCTTTCATCAGCGAGGTGCATTGGGTATTGGTGATAAAGTACATCCTATGTTTGGCAAACTTACCGCAGAGCAATGGGGAAAGAGTATGTGGAAGCATTTAGATCATCACCTCACACAGTTTGGAGTGTAGTATCCCTGCCTTTTTTATTCTTACTTTACCACTCCTTACAAAACAACCAACTGAACAATTTGGCAAATAAGCAACTTTCGGAAATGACCGAAGATGAATTACAGAAAAGACAGAAAGAAATGACTGTTGCAGTTATACTCATTGCAATTACAGTTATAATTATGCTTATTTCTGCCATTTTTGTTTTTATAAGGAAGGGCTTTACTGTAACTGCCATTTTACCTTTTGCCTTTTTACCACTTGCAATCATCAACTTTATGAGCCTTAAAAAAATAAAGGCAGAACTGGCTTCAAGAAAGAAGTAGTTTTTAGGAATTCCTTTCATACTGATTTTTCACCAGGCGTTCCTACGGAACGCAGACACAGTCTGCTTGTTGATTACCCATGAGTTGTACCGATGGCACAGTAAACTGCCTAAACTAAAATATCAATGTGTTGTGCTATTAAAGTTGATTGATTTTCAGCAATTGCTTTGAGAACTTAGTGGAACTCTTCGTGTTCCTTGTGCTCCTGTATTAATTGGTGAAGAATAAATAACACAAAGTTCACTATGGTAACTTTACTTATGTCATCCTTTAATAGCATAATACGTAAAATTTCATTTATTATAAAACTTATACTACGGAGACCTTTTTTGTCCCGTAGGGACAACTGATCGGTAACAACGAAACGAAAAAGGTTTTGCGTTCCTACGGAACGCTTGATCCCGAGTGTCTGTATACAGGTAAGTCATACCTGAAAACACAAAGGGAATCTCAATCGAGATTCCCTTTAATTTTTCATACGGAATTATCTTTTACTTATAACCCTTTCAGTGTTTGCAGACGTTCCCACTTACTCACTTTTGCATCTTCTGCCTGTACCAGGAAGCGTGCTGCCAGTTCAGGATCTTTTGCTTTAATAATATTGAAACGGTTTTCATGATACATGAATTCGCTCAATGCCATGGATGGATCTTTTGAATCAACTACAAAACGTTCACCTCTTGGTTTCAGCGGATTGTAATGGAACAACGGCCAGTAACCGCTCTTTACTGCAAAATCCTGCTCTTCTGCACCATGTGCCATGTCAATACCATGTGCAATACAATGACTGTATGCAATGATTAGTGATGGACCTGGAAATGCTTCCGCTTCTAAAATTGTTCTTACAGTATGTATATCATTTCCACCCATTGCAATTTGTGCAACATATGCTGTTCCGTGTGCAATGGCCTGCAGGGCAAGATCTTTCTTACCGGTTGTTTTACCATTCACTGCAAACTTGGCACTTGAACCTAATGGTGTTGATTTTGATTTTTGTCCACCTGTATTGGAATATACTTCTGTATCCAGTACCATGATGTTTACATTTTCACCGGTGCTGAGTACATGATCCAATCCACCATAGCCAATATCATAAGCCCAGCCATCGCCACCAATGATCCACACAGATTTTTCTGCAAGGAAATCAGCCAGGTGATAAAGATTATTTGCAGTAACTGATTTCATATTCTCCAGTTGTTTCTTCAGCAAACCAATCAGTTCCTGTTTAGCCTTTATCTCTGCTTCTGTTGTTTCTGGGGCTGCAAAAATACTGTTCACCAAACCTTCTCCAACAAATGGACGCACTTCATCAAGTAATTGCAATGCAATTTCTCTTTTCTTATCATTCGCCATTTTTATACCTAAACCAAACTCAGCATTATCTTCAAACAGTGAGTTGGCCCATGCCGGTCCTACACCTTGTTTGTTCGATGTCCATGGTGTAGTTGGTAAGTTACCGCCGAAGATGGATGAACAACCAGTTGCATTGGCAACAATCATTTTTTCACCAAACAACTGGGTAAGTAATTTCAGGTAAGGAGTTTCACCGCAGCCTGCACATGCTCCACTAAACTCAAATAATGGCTGGAAGAACTGTGAACCTTTAACTGTATTCCTGTTTACTCTTGAGCGATCCACTTCAGGAATGCTTAAGAAGTAATCCCAATTTTCTTTTTCTTTTTCCTGGAACGGAGTTTTGTTCATCATGTTGATGGCTTTATGTCCCGGATCAGTTTTACTTGTAATCGGGCAGAACTCAACACATAATGTACAACCTGTACAATCTTCTGTTGATACCTGCAATGTATAAGCTTCTGTGTCTTTACTCCACTCTTTACCGATTGGTGCAACATGCTTAAATGAATCGGGTGCGTTAGATAATAATGCTTTATCATATACTTTCGGACGGATGGCAGCATGCGGACAAATCATAAAACATTTACCGCACTGTGTACACAAATCAGTATCCCA
>JANOIQ010000132.1:0-1699 GCA_031407835.1 Chitinophagaceae bacterium | reverse complement strand
CGAAGTCGATCTGGTACTCGGCCCCGCGGTAGGTCTCGGTGTGGCCGCCTTGGCGGCCAAAACCACGAACCTCCGAAACTGTGATCCCAGCGATCCCCGCGTCCTTGAGCGCAACCTTCACGTCGTCGAGTTTGAACGGCTTGATGACGGCGGTGATCAGTTTCATCTGCGGTTCCCCTTATCAATCTGTCAAGGCTGGTAAGCCGACATCCATCTGTCAGGGCTGGTACGCCGACATACATCTCAGGGCTGGTACGCCGACTCGGCGTGTTGACTCTGGTCGAGACCAACGTATTCGTCGTCGGGCTCGACGCGCATCCCGATCGTCTTCTCGATGGCCATGGCGATGATGTACGAGGCGACGAGAGAGAAGACGAGTACCGAGCCACTGGCCACGATCTGGTCGACGAGCAGGTCGGCGCCACCTCCGAAGAACAACCCGTCGGCACTGACGCCCGTCGCCGAGAGATCGGCGAACAGGCCGAGCACGATCGAGCCGAACAGGCCGCCGACCAGGTGGACCGCGATGACGTCGAGGCTGTCGTCGAGCCTGAGCACAGCTATCCACATCAACGCCGGCATCGCAGCACTCGCCGTCGTGGCCGTGATCGGCGCCCGACGCGGTCACGGCGATGAGGCGATGCCCCCGCACAACCTGCCGCTCACGATGATCGGCACCGGGATCCTGTGGTTCGGCTGGTTCGGGTTCAACGCCGGCTCGGCGCTCGGCGCCAACGGCATCGCTGCTCAGGCGCTCGTCAACACGCACCTTGCGGCGGCGGCGGCGATGCTCGGCTGGTTGATCGTCGAGAAGATGGTGACCGGTCACGGCACCACCCTCGGCGCGGCGTCCGGTGCCGTGGCGGGTCTGGTCGCGATCACACCGTGCGCCGGCTTCGTGGGAGGCGCGAGCCCGCTGATCATCGGTGGCGGCGCCGGCATCGTGTGCTACTTCGCGCTGCGGATCAAGGCCGCGCTCCGGCTCGACGACAGCCTCGACGTCATCGCCGTCCATCTCGTCGGCGGACTGTTCGGCTCGATCGTGCTCGGGCTCTTCGCCGATCTCTCGGTGAACGATTTCGGCGCCGACGGGCTGTTCTTCGGCGGTGGTGCAGACCTGCTCGTCGACCAGATCGTGGCGAGCGGCGCGGTCCTCATCTTCTCGTTCGTCGCCTCGTACGCCATCGCCATGGCCATCGAAAAGACGATCGGGATGCGCGTCGCGCCCGACGACGAATACGTTGGTCTCGACCAGAGCCAACACTCCGAGTCGGCGTACCAGCCCTGAGATGGATGTCGGCTTACCAGCCCTGACAGATAGACGAGGGGAACCGCACATGAAACTGATCACCGCCGTCATCAAGCCGTTCAAGCTCGACGACGTGAAGGACGCCCTCAAGGCCGCGGGGATCACCGGGATCACGGTGGGGGAGGTGCGCGGGTTCGGCCGCCAGGGTGGCCACACCGAGACCTACCGCGGTGCCGAGTACCAGATCGACTTCGTGCCGAAGGTGAGCCTGCAGATCGTCGCCGACGACGCGCGGGTCGACCTCGTGGTCGAGACCATCACGGCGTCGGCCGCGACCGGCAAGATCGGCGACGGCAAGATCTGGGTCACCGACGTCGAGCGGGTGGTCCGGATCCGCACCCGGGAAGAGGGTGCCGACGCGCTGTGACGTCCGGGAGACCTAGATTTGTG
>JANOIQ010000090.1:0-9154 GCA_031407835.1 Chitinophagaceae bacterium | reverse complement strand
AATAATACAGTAAAAAAAATACAGAAATGAAGCAATTTGCATTGATTGGAGCAGCAGGATTTATCGCTCCGAGACATATGAGAGCCATTAAAGATAATGGTCATTCAATCGTATGTGCACTGGATAAATTTGACAGTGTTGGAATTCTCGACAGTTTTTTTCCAAATGCTGATTTCTTTACAGAGTATGAACGTTTCGACAGGCATATTGAAAAACTGCGGCTGAAAAAAAAGCCGATTGATTTTGTTTCTGTGTGTTCACCCAATTACCTGCACGATGCACATATCCGGTTTGGGTTGAGAAATGATGCCGATGTTATTTGTGAAAAACCCATTGTATTAAATCCCTGGAATATTGATTCACTGGCAGATATTGAAAAGCAAACCGGAAAAAAAGTGTACAATATTTTACAACTGCGGTTACATCCTGCTATTATTGCTTTGAAGAAAATGGTTGCTGAAGGACCGGCAGATAAAGTATATGATGTAGAGCTCACTTATATCACATCGAGGGGAAACTGGTATTACAGCAGCTGGAAGGGCGATCTGTCAAAATCGGGAGGAATTGCCACCAATATCGGGGTTCATTTTTATGACATGCTTTCCTGGGTATTTGGCGAATTGAAAGGAAATGTGGTTCACCTGCATCAGCACGACCGTGCAGCCGGTTACCTTGAATTTGAGAAAGCAAGAGTAAAATGGTTTTTAAGTATTGATTCCGATACCATTCCTGCAGAAGTAAAAGCAGACGGGAAACGAACCTTCCGCTCCCTTTCGATTAATGGCGAATCATTTGAGTTCAGCGATGGCTTTACAGAACTGCATACCAACAGTTATAAAAAAATTCTTGCCGGCGAGGGCTTTGGTTTACTGGAAGCAAAAACAGCCATTGAAATTGTGCATTCCATCCGAACACAAACACCTGTCGGATTAAAAGGCGACTATCATCCTTTCGCAGCAAAACCATTAGCCAGCCATCCTTTTTTATAACGTACAAATCATTGAATGAATAAGCAGGAACATACTGATTGGGATCTGGTAATTGAACCACAAAGCTCATTATTTCACTTGCATCTGAAAGATGTATGGCGTTACAGGGATTTGCTGGGATTGCTTGTAAAAAGAGATTTTATTTCTTTTTATAAGCAAACTATACTCGGCCCGCTTTGGTTTTTCCTACAGCCTGCTATGACTACGTTGGTGTTTACGTTTGTTTTTGGAAACCTGGCAGGAATTGCAACAGATGGGTTACCGAAACCTCTTTTTTATATGACGGGGATAGTCGCCTGGAATTATTTTGCAGAGTGTATCACAAAAACATCCACTGTTTTTAAAGACAATGCAAACATTCTTGGAAAGGTATATTTTCCAAGATTGATCATGCCATTAAGTATTGTTGTATCAAATCTTGTAAAGTTTGGTGTGCAGATTGTTTTATTGATATGTGTATTTATCTACTATATTTTCTTTGAAGGATTTGCTCCTCAGATGAATTTTTATATATTATTGGTTCCGGTTTTAATTTTTATGATGGCGGCATTGGGTCTTGGTTTGGGAATGATTATTTCGGCCATGACTACCAAGTACAGGGATCTTGCTTTTCTGGTTACTTTTGGTGTACAGCTCCTGATGTATGCTACAACAGTTATTTATCCACTTTCAGTTGCTGAACAAAAATTTTCACCATTGCTTGCTATGGTGGTTAAGTATAATCCAATGACAACGGTTATTGAAGGTATCAGGTATGGATTATTTGGAAATGGCACATTCAATCTGGCGTTGTTTACCTACGCACTGATTACAACTATTATTATTTTATTTGCGGGAATTATCGTTTTCAATAAGGTTGAAAAGGATTTTGTCGATACAGTATAATTCAAACATGAGTACTCCGGTTGTCATACAAGCTGAAAAAATTTCGAAACTCTATCGATTGGGTGAAATTGGAACAGGTACAATATCAAGAGACCTTGAAAGATGGTTTGCAAAAGTTCGTGGTAAAGAAGACCCTTTTCTGAAAGTAGGAGAAAGTAATGACCGGAGCACAAAAGGTACATCTGATCTGGTATACAGTTTACGGGATATCAATTTTGAAATTATGGCAGGCGAAGCTGTCGGAATTATCGGCAGAAACGGAGCTGGTAAAAGCACATTGTTAAAAGTATTGTCCAGGGTTACTTCACCTACAACGGGCAAGATAAAGATTAAGGGAAGAGTTACTTCGTTACTGGAAGTAGGTACAGGATTTCATCCTGAACTAACAGGAAAAGAAAATGTTTATCTCAACGGAGCAATTCTTGGTATGCGAAAAAAAGAGATTGACCAGAAGTTTGATCAGATTGTCGATTTCAGCGGAGTAGAACGATATATAGACACACCGGTGAAGCGTTATAGTAGTGGTATGTATGTAAGACTTGCTTTCGCAGTAGCAGCGCATCTCGAAAGCGAAATTTTAATTGTAGATGAAGTGCTGGCAGTAGGTGATGCAGATTTTCAGGCCAAATGTCTTGGGAAAATGAGGGATGTTTCTACTAAAGATGGAAGAACAGTGTTGTTTGTAAGTCATAACATGGCCTCGGTAAAATCTCTTTGTAAAAGAGGCATTTTAATGCAGAATGGACTGATTGAGAAGGAAGGCTCTGTTCCGGATGTTGTGGATCATTATCTGAATTCAGGGGAAAAACCTACCATGCTGGAATCAATTCCTGACGCTATGCATATGTATGCATCCGGTACTTTGTATTTCAGATCAATTGTTGTTAAAAGTATTCATACAGATAATTTAAATGCGATCCCTTTTGATTCGCCAATTGCGATTGAATTTGATCTTGAAGTCAATCAACTGATTCAGGACTTCTTTTTTGATATCAAACTAGTTTCAAGAGAAGGGGTTGAGTTGTCCATTTCGCAAAGTAACTGGAATGCATTAAAATATGGTTCTCTTGAGAAAGGTAAATACAGATTTAATGCAGAAATAGAGAATCAATTGCAACCCGGTTTTTATTATATTACTATTGGTGCGCATTTGTCAAATGGAGCCACGATAGCTTACCTTGAAAACATCATTAGCTTTGAGGTGCTGAATATTTCATACGAAAGCGAGTTTGATTATAACCAGAACTGGAAGCATGGTTATTTCAGGCCAACAACAAAATGGAGACAACTATCTTGAACAAGCAGTTTCCCTTGATGATTCCTTTTATCACCCCGGCTGATATCGCAGCTGTAACAGAGGTGCTGCAATCAGGAATGTTAATTCAGGGCAGGCATGTAGGGTTACTTGAAAACAAAATACAGCAGCTTACAAATGTTAAACAGGCGGTTGCTGTTTCAAATGGTACTGCTACTATGCATCTCGCTCTTATTGCATTGGGCATTGGCAAAGGTGATGAAGTGATTGTACCGGCTTTTTCTTATGTGGCAACAGCAAATGTGGTGGAACTGGTTGGCGCTACACCTGTATTTGTTGATATTGATCCGGATACATTTAATATTGATGTTACCAAAATAAAAGCAGCCATTACTGAAAAAACGAAAGCAATTATTCCTGTACATGAATTTGGTCTTGCCTGCAATATCAGTGAAATCATAGCAATTGCTTCGGTAAATAAGATTCAAGTAATCGAAGACGCTGCCTGTGCATTGGGTGCAAAAGAAAATGAACAGCCGGTGGGTGGATTCGGCATTGTTGCTTCTTTTTCGCTTCATCCAAGGAAAAGTGTTACATCTGGTGAAGGCGGAATCATTACAACAAACAATCAGCAACTCGCAGCTAAGTTCAGGGCATTACGTAATCATGGCATCGATTCAGAAAATACCAGTAGTATGGAATTTATTCTCGCAGGGTATAATTACAGATTAACCGATTTCCAGGCTGCATTTGTTAATAGTCAGTTAGAAAGGTTTGAACAGATTCTTACACAGAAGCAGGAGTTGGCAGATGTTTATCTAAATGAACTGGATGCATCAGTTATGAAATTGCCGGTTGTGCCCGCAGGAAAAAATCATACCTGGCAAACCTTCCATGTGGTACTGGAAGAAACAACAAACCGTGCTCAACTGATTACTGATTTAAAAGAAAAGGGAATTGGCAGTAACTATGGTGCACAATGTATACCTGCCACAAAATATTACCAGGAAAAATATGGGTTCAACAGTAAAACATCTTTCCCATCAGCATACAGGGCTTATACAAGTGGTTTAGCCCTGCCACTATACTATGGTCTTACAAAAGAGGATGTAAAATATATCGCAACAGAAATAAATAAATCAATTAAGAAATGATCAGTAACAAAAGAATTTTTATTACAGGTGGTGCAGGGTTTATTGCCAATGCACTGATCCGTGAATACATTGAACAAAACCAGATCATTGTTTATGACAATTTTCACCGGGATACATTAACAGGAAGCGGATTTTTAAATCATCCGAATATTACGGTAGTAAAAGGAGATGTTTTGGATTTCGACCATCTGAAGGAATCGATGAAAGGAGCTGATATCGTTGTACATGCTGCCGGTATTGCAGGCATTGATACTGTAATTAAGAATCCTGTACGAACCATGCAGGTGAATATGATCGGTACTGCTAATGCATTACAGGCTGCAATGGAAAATAATGTGAAAGACAGGTTTGTTGACTTTTCAACATCTGAAGTTTTTGGATCAATGGCCTTCCGTTCAACGGAAGAGGATGCAACAGTATCTGGTTCTGCCGGAGAGGCAAGATGGACTTATGCTGTTTCAAAACTGGCGGGAGAACACCTGGCGCATGCATATCATGCACAGTATAAACTGCCTGTAGTAACAGTGCGTCCATTTAATGTGTATGGTCCCGGACAAACAGGTGAAGGTGCAATTCAGATATTTATTAAACGTGCTTTACATAACGAAACCATTAAAATAGATGGAGACGGTAATCAAATCAGGGCCTGGTGTTATGTGGATGATTTCATTGATTGCCTCATTCGTTGTATTGAAGATCCCAAAGCTATCGGGCAGAGTTTTAACCTGGGGAATGCCCGGGCTGTGATTACAATTCTGGGGCTGGCACAAACGATTTGCCGTGTTTTGAAATCCGATTCAAAAATTATATTTGAAGCACCTCTTTCAGCAGATATTGCCATCCGTATTCCCAGTGTTGATAAGGCGAAAGAAATACTTGGTTTCAAGGCTCAAATCGATCTGGAAGAAGGTGTTTTAAAAACGGCTGAATGGTTTAAGGCAAATCCTCATCTTTTATCATAATGGCAAATCGTAAGCAATTTTCTTCGCACGGTACAGGGCGTTTCAAAAATGAGCAGTTAAACTCACTTGGAGATAATGTTCTTTTTGAAGAAGGAGTATTGGTTTTTCATCCGGAAAATATTGAGATTGGCAATAACGTATATATTGGACATCGTACAATTCTTAAAGCATACCACCTGAATAAATTGCAGATTGGAAATAATACCTGGATAGGTCAGGATTGTTTTTTTCACAGTGGTGGTGGAATCATAATAGGGAACGAAGTTGGGATTGGCCCAAAAGTATCTATTCTTACGTCACAACACAGACCTGAAGACAGCAAAGAATCGGTACTTTTTTCTACTCTCGAATTTAGACCAGTTGTATTGGAAGACGGATGCGACATCGGTGTTAATTCAACGATTTTACCTGGTGTTACAATTGGGAAGTGTTCGATCATAGCAGCAGGAGCTGTTGTTAATAAAAATGTACCACCTTATGAAATCTGGGGTGGTGTTCCTGCAAAAAAAATCGCAGACAGATAATTTGATATTATGATCGCTATTGTAAATTATGGAGTAGGTAATCTGGGTTCAATTCAGAACATGCTGAAAAAAGTAGGTTGTACTGAATCTGTAATTACCAATCAGGAGGAAGATCTTGTAAGGGCAGATAAAATTATTCTTCCCGGGGTGGGTGCATTTGATAAGGGAATGGAAAAAATAAATGAATCTGGCCTTGTGGGTATACTGAATAAAATTGTGGTGCAGGAGAAGAAGCCTTTGCTGGGAATTTGCTTAGGTATGCAGCTATTAACAAAAGGCAGTGAGGAAGGTAAATTACCCGGTCTCGGTTGGATTGATGCCTATACAGAAAGATTTCAATTTTCAGATGAACAGGCAAACTTAAAAGTGCCGCATATGGGATGGAATGAAATATCTATTTCAAAACAACACGATCTGATTAAGGATCTTTCTATGCCGGCACGATTTTATTTCGTTCATTCTTACTATGTAAAATGCAATGATAAACAGGACGAATTATTATCCTGTAACTACGGAATCAATTTTACATGTGCTGTTCAGCATGAAAATATTATGGGTGTTCAGTTTCATGCTGAAAAAAGTCACAAATTCGGTATGCAATTATTAAAAAATTTCGCTTCCATCTGATGCTGAAAACAAGAGTGATGCCCTGTTTGCTCTATTACAACAGAGGCTTGTATAAAACTGTAAAGTTTAAAAATCCGGCTTATATCGGCGATCCAATCAATGCAATTAAAATTTATAATGAGAAGGAAGTAGATGAACTCATCTTTCTTGATATCACAGCAAGTGCCGAAAACAGGGAACCTAATTATAAAGTCATCAGTGATATTGCCAGCGAATGTTTTATGCCCCTTTGTTATGGGGGTGGAATTACCACATTGGAACAGGTAAAAAAAATTCTTGAAATCGGTGTTGAAAAAATATCATTTAACCATGCCGCCATTAATAACCCATCTTTAGTGAGCAGTGCGGCAAGAGATTTCGGCAATCAGGCTGTGGTAGTTTCGATTGATGTAAAGAAAAATTTCTGGGGGAAGTATGAAGTGGTACAAAAAAGGGGAACAAAATCAATTGGCGAAAACCCGGTTGACTTTGCCAGAAGAATGGAATCAATCGGCGCTGGTGAAATATTGCTGACTTCGGTTGACAGGGAAGGTACATGGGAAGGCTACGACCTGGAATTGATCAAGCAGGTAACAGATGCCATTAATATTCCTGTAATTGTAAATGGAGGCGCAGCCAGCCTTCAGCACCTGGAGCAGGCAGTAAAAACAGCAAAGGCTTCAGGCTTGGCATTGGGAAGTATGGTTGTTTATCAGAAAAAAGGAATGGGTGTGTTGATTAATTTCCCACCCAGAGCAGAATTAGAAAAAATACTGGAATAATGCAAACAGTTGTTCAGACAAAGATTCCGTCAAACGTGACATTTTGTAAGCGTTGTATTTATCATAGTGATATTCCATCCATTTCATTTGATGCGGATGGTATTTGTAATTATTGCAGACAGTATGATGATATGCAGTTGTCTTATCCAACCGGTAAGGAAGGAAGAAGCAAACTGGAACAAATGGCTGATGAGATAAAAAAAGCAGGAAAAGGGAAAGACTATGATGTAGTAATTGGTGTAAGCGGAGGCTGTGATTCTTCTTTTATGCTCACACTGGCTAAGGATTTGGGTTTGCGCCCTTTGGCTGCTCATTACGATAATACCTGGAATACAAAAATTGCAGTTGAAAATATCAAAAATGTTTTAGAAAAACTGAATGTTGATTTATTTACTCATGTAGCAGACAACCATGAAGTAAATGATGTGATGAAGTCGCTGATGCTTGCTTCTGTTCCTGAAATAGAAGCCGCAACTGATTTAGCATTAGCTACCACACATTATATGGCTTGTGAAAAATTTGATGTAAAATATATTTGGGAAGGTCATTCATTCAGAACGGAAGGAATTTCACCTCCTGGTTGGTTTTATATGGATGCAAAATACATAGCTGAAATCCAGAAAAAATTTGGCTCAATGCCAGTGAAAACCATTCCACTGCTTTACATGAGTAAGTGGTTTAAGTGGATGTTGTGGAACAAAATAAAAAAGCAACGTCCTTTATATTTTCTCGATTACGATAAGGAAGCCACAAAAACTTTTCTTAGTGATAACTATGCATGGCAATGGTATGGCGGCCATCATATGGAAAACCGCACTGCTTATTTCTGTAATAATTATTATCTGCCGATGAAGTTTGGAATAGATCTCCGCTGGTGTGAATTTTCAGCTCATGTAAGATCCGGTCAGATGACAAGAGAGGAAGCACTACAAAACATTGCAGAGCCCAAACCTTTTGATCAGACTATTCTGGAAGAGGTATTCACACGTCTCAATCTCAATGAGTCTGAATTTGAACGCATCCTGGCACTTCCTAAAAAATCATACAGGGACTATACTACATATAAAGAAACCTTTATCAGGTTAAGGCCTTTCTTTTGGTTAATGTACAAAAGTGGGTATGTTACAAGGAGTTTTTATGATAAATTTACCGTTAAGAACTAAATGAAGATTTTAATAGGTACCGAAAATGTTGCCGGCTGGATTCAACATTACAAAAGTGGGTTTGAAAAACGGGGGCATTCAGTTACAACTGCAGTTTTACAGACAAGCCCTTTTCACCAGTTTACTTACGACTATATTTTGAATGATCTTTTTTTTGCGAAACAGGATCAACGTAACCTGAAACAAAGTCAGTATTTACAAAGGTTTTTCAGGAAAGCCAGGAACAAATGGTTGAACTACCGGTATGAAAAATTTATCAGGGGTTTAATTGATGCACATGATTTGCTGGTATTACTCTGGCATCCTTATCTCACAGGTTCGGCAGAACTGGCTTATGCCCGCAGCAAGAACAAAAAAATTGTTTCCCTTTTTGTAGGTTCAGATGTACGTTATTTCAAAGCATTTCAGCAGGAGTTTGATGTAAACTCCTGGGTTTTTCCGGCCGACTGGAATCATGATAACCCTGCTTACCATTTGCAACTGATCAGGAACGCAGAAAAATATTCAGATTTAATGTATTCCTTGCCTGATCAGGCAGGACTGCAACTAAAGCCCTATTATCATATTCAGGTACCTGTTGCAATTGAAAAGTTTGTATATAACATTCCTGAAAATAAAACACCCAAAGTTGTACATGCTCCCTCTGTTCCGTTTAAAAAAGGAACAGATATTATTGAAGCCACATTGGCAAAGCTGAAAGAGGAGGGAGTTGCATTTGAATTAATTACGGTACGGAATATGCCGAATCATGAGTTGCTGCAGTTATTAACTGAAGCAGATGTACTGGTGGATGAAATTGTATATAACGGGCCCGGTGCACTTTCTTTTGAAGGT
>JANOIQ010000062.1:0-1914 GCA_031407835.1 Chitinophagaceae bacterium | reverse complement strand
ATGATCAGGGTGAATACCATTGTAAGGAATTAAGGTGCTGAATGATTTACCGCCATCTTCACTAATTGTTACAGTTGAGTGAATATCATAAATACGGTTTTCATTTTTCGGATCAACATAAATTTCCTGGTAATAAAAAGGACGATCTGTGATTTGTGCAGGATCGCTGTTTACTAACGTCCATGTAAAACCGCCATCATCACTTTTATAAAAACCATTTTTCGTTGCTTCCACTTTTGCATACACTCTTGAAGGCTGACTGGCTGCAAAGGATAAACCAATGCGCCCAATTGATCCTTCGGGCAAGCCATCTTCTTTACCTAACTTCTTCCAGTTTTTTCCGCCATCAACTGTAATGAATAACCCGCTGCCTGGTCCACCACTGGTGAAATTGTAAGGCTTGCGCTGATGCTGCCACATGTTTGCAATGAGCTTATTTGGATTAGAAGGATCCATTACCAATTCAGCACAACCGCTTGTGTCATTTGTATACAAAACACGCTCCCATGTTGAACCGCCGTCTGTTGTTTTATAAACTCCACGCTCACTATGAATACCATACGGGTTGCCAATAGCTGCTGCATAAACTGTATTCGGATTGGATGGATCAATTAGTATGCGATGAATATTTCTTGTTTTTTCCAACCCCATCCTCTTCCATGTTTTACCACCGTCGAGTGTTTTGAAAATTCCTTCACCGAGATTAAGAGAGTTGCGGGGGTTGCCTTCACCAGTTCCCACCCAGATTATATCAGGGTTGGTTTGCTGAATTTTGACGGAACCGATATTTAGCAGCGGCTGATCATCGAACAAAGGTTTCCAGTTGGCGCCGCCATTATCCGTTTTCCAAACACCACCACTGGCGGCGCCTACCAAAATTGTTTCAGGATTACTGTATAATGCATCAATGGCTGTAACACGGCCACTCATTCCTGCGGGGCCAATATTACGGGGTTTAAGGTTTTTAAAATGTTCGGTCTTTACCTGTGCAGTTGCCGAAAAAAACAGAAAGGCCGCAGCGGCCAACGCAAATATTCTCATGTGAAGCTGGTTTTAGGAATCTTGAAATTGAGGAAACAATACGGGGCTTCCAAATGTTTTTGATAAACGGTTCCTGCATTGGAATGATTTTGGCTTAGTTCCCTGCAGGCAAATGTTTGTTGTAAACTGTTATAAGATATAGCTTATCAGGCAGCAAAGTCTAAACAAAAGTTTAACAGGCCTTCTGAAACAATGGCCTTATCTTTGTCAATGTTTAAACACTAAATCAATCAATTTAATTATGAAACGTATTTTCTTTTCAATGCTGGCTATCGGCTCTGTAGTTGTACTGGCAGCATTCTTACCTAAACAACAGGAAAACACAGTTGCAACAGCTCCTTCTTCTGCACAGGCGGGTACAAAATGGACAGTTGATAAACCACACACTAATGTGAAGTTTTCTGTTACTCATATGGTTGTTGCAGAAACAGAGGGTTCTTTTAAAGTATTCGATGGTACAGTTGAGCATACAAAGGCCGACTGGAGTGATGCTAAGATTAACTTTACTGTGGATGTAAATTCAATCAATACGGATAATGAAAACCGTGACAAGCATTTAAAGAGCGATGACTTTTTTAATGCTGAAAAATTTCCGGCAATAACCTTTGCAGGAACCAGCTTTACTCCCAAGGGAGGAAATAAATATGAACTTGCAGGAAACCTCACCATCCGTGATATAACCAAGCCTGTTAAGTTTGATGTAACGTTTGGTGGCATTGCGGCGAGCACTCGTGGCGATAAGGCCGGATTCAAAGCAAAAACAACGATTAATCGTTTTGATTACAGCCTGAAATGGGACCGTGCAACTGAAGCGGGTGGCCTGGTTGTAGGAAAAGATGTTGAAATAACCGTATTACTTGAGCTGAATAAGGC
>JANOIQ010000055.1:0-6069 GCA_031407835.1 Chitinophagaceae bacterium | reverse complement strand
GCACTTTTGCATGAATCACAGATACTGAATGAAGCATCGCATTTATACCCAATTACTGGAAAAGAAGCAGAAAGGACAGAAGTCATTTGCCGTTTTGATTGACCCCGACAAAGTGAACAAAGAATCGGTAGAACAACTGGTGAAATTGTCGGTTGATGCAGCTGTTGATTATTTTTTAGTGGGGGGAAGTTTGGTTATTTCCAACCGACTGGATGAAGTGGTGCAGCAGATTAAAGCCATTTGTGAAATTCCTGTGATCTTATTCCCCGGCAGTCCTTCACAGGTAAGTGCATATGCTGATGCCCTATTATACCTATCATTGATCTCTGGGCGTAACCCTGAATTGCTGATTGGTCAGCACGTCATCTCAGCCCCATTTGTAAAGCAAAGCGGACTGGAAATTATTTCCACCGGTTATATGGTGGTTGATGGTGGTGCGCCCACAACGGTGTCTTATATCAGCAATGCGGCTCCTTTACCTGCCGATAAAAATGAAATAGCCATGTGCACGGCTATGGCCGGTGAAATGCTGGGTATGAAAGTAATTTACATGGATGCCGGCAGCGGTGCTAAACGGGCCATTACTGAAAGTATGATCCAGAGTGTGGCCCAGCAAATTGAAGCGCCGTTAATTGTTGGCGGTGGAATTACTGACCCTGAAAAAGCATACCGTAACTGCAAAGCAGGTGCTGATGTAATTGTAATTGGCAACGCCATTGAAAAAGATGCATCGCTGATTAAGGAAATGGCAGCTGCCATACATAGTGTGCCGGTGAAAGCCTAACGCAATTCTTCCACTTTTACTCTCGTTGGTGAATTTTCTCCCTTGATGATACTTCTTGCACTGATGGCAATTGATTTTATTATCATTGCCATATTATTCATATCAAGTGTTTCAACATGATCAGATACTTTATGATAGTTGGGTTCGCTATCCATTTTGGATGTGGAGATAGTATGTGCAGGCACACCTAATCTTGCAAGCGTTGCATTATCTGATCGGTAAAATAAATTCTGCGTTGGATAAGGATCAGGATAAAATGTAAATCCAGTTCCGGTAAGATTTTTTTGCAGGATTGTTCCCATATCTGTTTTTTCATAGCCGGTGATATAAGCAGAATTCTTACCCCATTTACTTTCTGTTCCAATCATTTCAATATTGAACATCGCTGCTACATTCGCCGGATCAAACTGTCTGGAAAAATATTGTGCACCATATCCACCCGATTCTTCTGCTGTAAATGCGGCAAATACAATAGTGCGTTCATTATTTTTTATTTTCTTAAAATACTTCGCCAGCATAATTACAGCAGTTGTTCCTGCTGCATCATCATTGGCGCCATTATAAATTGAATCTCCGTTTACAGGTTTGCCAATTCCCAAATGATCATAATGACCTGAAAAGATAACGTACTCATTTTTCTTACTCTTTCCCGGCAGTATGCCTACCACATTTGCCAGTTTCTGTTCGGTTATTTCATGCTTTGCTTCTACTGTAAAAACGGAGGGATTAACAGCAGTCAAAACAAACACAACACTATTGTCAGATTTAAACATTCCTCTTTTGAATGAAGAAAGGCGGCTGAAGTTTTTGGAAAAACTGGTATCCACCAAAACAAAATAATTTTTACCGGAACGGACAAGTTTCTGCGCTTCAGAAAAAATATTCTTTTCCGCACTGATCGTAACTTTTTCAAAGCCTGACTTTTCAGTTACTGAAATTTTCGGTTGAGTTGTAATAACAATAATATTCTTTGCATCAATTTCCTGTCCATCAATTTTACAGGATGTATTGATAGGCTTTGCCGATACAATAGAAAATTCCTGTCTGAAACTGCTGCTGTTGTTCCATGTCCGTAAACCTGCAGCTTTAAATTCAGCCGCTATAAAATCTGCAGCCTTGTCAATTTCCGGACTGAAGATTCTTCTGCCACGCATATCATCTGCTGCCAGTACTCTTTCGATCCGTTCCACTTCTTTGGCATTAATGATGCGGTTCAACTTCTTTTGCGCCAATAAAAAAGAGGTTATTGAAATCAATAACCCCGTAACAAAAAATTTCTTCATGATATATTTTATTATCAGTTTTTGTTTTTTGATTGATGAAATAAGATACGCTGAAATTTATAAACTCATCATCTCCTTAAACTTCACTGCCTGTCTGCGGCTCACTTCAATCTTATCACCTCCATGAATTTCAAGCAGTAAACCGCCGTTGAAATACGGTTCCACTTTTTCAATCATGCGCAGGTTTACAATATGTTTACGGTTGGCACGAAAAAAGATTTTTTCATCCAAACGTTCTTCCAATGCGTTCAGTGATTTTAAAATGAGTGGTTTGTTGGGACCGAAAAACACTTTCGCATAATTGCCTACACTTTCAAATAAACGTATATCACTCAGTTTCACAAACCAGCAGCGTTCACCATCTTTTACAAAAACCTGGTCGTTTTCACTGAGCATACTCCGGTTGGTAGAAACAGGTTCGCCATCAACAGTTTCCCGTTCATCTTCTTCCAGTTTATGAAGTGCATCGGCCAAACGTTTAGGCTCAATTGGCTTCAACAAATAATCCAGGGCATTCACTTCAAATGCACGCAATGCATATTCATCATAAGCTGTTGTAAAAATTACTTCAGGTGTGCGATCGAGCTCACTCAGCAAATCAAAACCGGTTTTACCCGGCATCTGGATATCCAGAAAAATCAGGTCAGGATTCAGTGCTGCAATTTTCTGCAACCCTTCATCTGCATTCGATGCTTCATCAATCACTTCTATTTCAGGAAAATCAATAAGTAACTTCTTCAGTTCATTTCTTGCCAATCTTTCATCATCAATGATGATTGCTCTTTTGTTCATATGCTAATTTTTATTTCAACCAATTATCGAATCAACTTGTTAATAATTCAACAGATCGTTTTACAGGTAAGGGCTGTTTTTGATGGCCTTCTCCTTTGGCGAAGTTCGGGATTGAGTGCTTCTCGTCACACTTCCGCCGGCATCCTTACTTTCGCTTCCACTTCATTGCCATTTACGTCTGCGAGAGAAAAATCTGCTGCATCTCCAAACATCAGTTTCAGCCTGCTTTGCGTACTGGAAATTCCAAAACCATCCGGGTTAAAATTACCGTTCAAATGCCCGGTATTCCTGATCACCAATACATGATGATCACCTGCAAACTTTGAACTGATTTTTATTACACCACCTGCAATATTTTTACTGATGCCGTGTTTAATTGCATTTTCTACCAAGGTTTGCAGCATCATGGGTGGTACCGGCTGATCGAGTGTGTCTTCATCAATATCAAAATCCACTTTCAATCTTTCTTCAAAACGCATTTGTTCCAAAGCAAGATAATCTTTCACAATGCCAAGCTCTTTTTCAAACGGAACAGTTTCCAGTTTTTCTGCCTGCATACTGCTGCGCAAAATATTGCTTAGTTCTGTAATAGCTGTTCTTGCACGGGTAGGGTTTTCATCAACCAGCGCACGGATACCATTCAACGAATTAAAGATAAAATGAGGGTTGATATGCGCTTTGATCGTTTTCAGCTCCAATTCCTTAACCACGCTCTGCATCTGCAATGCATCCAGTTGCTGTTTACGTACACGCTCCACATAATGGTAAATAAAATAGATCAGGTTCCAAACCAGCAGTGTTACAAACGCATTCAGGGTTGAACCAACCAACAGGCGTGAAAAACTGTATACTTTTTGTTCGGGAGTAAATAATCCAAACACATTAAACAACGACAGAGATGTTACTGAATACAGGAATGAAAAGCCGATAGTTATCCCAAAAAAGAAAAAAATCTGTTTGTCGAAGGTTTTTTGCAACACGTTCATTCGCAGCAACACCCAACGCATCAGGTGGGTTATGAGCAAACCAAGCAAAACAATAATAATAGAACGGATGATGAAGGAGGTAGTAATCTCCCTGTTAAAGGTCCACGCAAAGAAAAAATTCATCAGTGCATTTCCACCCCATCCGGTGATTTGGCACCACCAATAAGCCGATATTTTATTCAGTCTTCTCTGCATAATAATGGTCAAATTTACCTGTAAACAGCACCCTGCCTTCCTTCAAAGTTACAAAGGGCAAATAGATTGGGTAAATGGTTGAATGCCCGCTTTAAATTTTATTCTGGAAATGCAACCATCCGGGCATTTCTTTGTTAAAATGAGTCCTTTTACAACCATTGTTCGTAAGTTATATAACTTTACAGAATCCGAATGAAGAAATTATGGAAATAAAACCTGGTCTGCTACTCAGTAAAATTGATTCTCCTGTTGATTTGAAGAAACTTCCAATGGATCAATTACCTCAGTTATGCGATGAACTCCGTCAGTTTATTATTGATGTTGTAAGTGTACATGGCGGCCATTTCGGTGCCAGTTTGGGAGTTGTAGAACTTTCAGCAGCGTTACACTATGTGTACGATACCCCTTACGATCAGTTGGTATGGGATGTGGGTCACCAGGCTTACGGACATAAAATCCTTACAGGCCGCAGAGATAATTTTCATACAAATCGTAAATACAAAGGACTCAGCGGTTTTCCAAAACGCAGCGAAAGTGAATATGATACTTTTGGTGTTGGTCATTCTTCTACTTCCATTTCTGCTGCGCTGGGTATGGCAATGGCTGCTAAAATGAAAGGCGAAAACAGGAAATCAATCGCTGTAATTGGTGATGGTGCCATGACGGCTGGTCTTGCTTTTGAAGCCATGAATCATGCAGGTGTGGCGGACAGCGATGTGCTGATTATTTTGAATGACAATTGCATGAGCATTGATCCTAATGTTGGTGCATTGAAAGAATACCTGACAGATATTACTACGTCACCTACTTATAACCGAATTAAAGATGATGTGTGGAAGGCCTTGGGTAAATTACCTGTTGGTAAAACATTTACCCGTGATATGGCCGGCAAGCTGGAACAAAGCATTAAAGGCTTTGTGAATAAAAGCAGTAACCTTTTTGAGGCACTGCAGTTGCGTTATTTTGGGCCAATAGATGGGCATAACATCACCAAGCTGGTTGACACCTTAAAAGATCTTAAAAATATTCCCGGGCCAAAACTCCTGCACATTGTTACTGTAAAAGGCAAGGGTTATGAACTGGCTGAAAAAGATCAAACTAAATGGCACGCTCCCGGATTGTTTGATAAAGTAACCGGTGAAATTCATAAGAAAAAATTTGATACACCTCAACCACCGAAATACCAGGATGTATTTGGACTTACCATGATTGAGCTGGCTGAAAAAAATGAAAAGATTGTTGGTGTAACACCTGCTATGCCAAGCGGCTCTTCCTTAAAATTCATGATGGACAAAATGCCGCACCGTGCATTTGATGTGGGCATTTGCGAGCAGCATGCCGTTACACTCAGTGCGGGTATGGCTACACAGGGTATGAAAGTATTCTGCAACATCTATTCTTCTTTCATGCAGAGAGCATACGACATGGTTGTGCATGATGTAGCTACCCAAAACCTTCCGGTAGTTTTTTGTTTAGACAGAGCAGGACTTGTTGGTGAAGATGGACCAACACACCACGGTTGTTATGATATTGCTTATATGCGCTGCATTCCCAATATGATTGTTGCTGCACCTATGAATGAAGCAGAGTTGCGCAACATGATGTACACAGCACAACTCGACTCACATAAATTACCCATTGTTATCCGTTACCCAAGAGGTGAAGGTGTAATGCCAGAGTGGAGAAACGAAATGAAGGAAATAGAAATAGGTAAAGGCCGTAAGCTAAAAGATGGAGAAGGCATTGCTGTTTTATCGTTTGGTCATCCTGGAAATTTTGCAGCAAGTGCAATTCGTGAATTGAAGAATGATGGTATTAATCCTGCGCACTATGATATGCGTTTTGCAAAGCCTTTGGATGAAGTAATGCTGCATGAAGTATTCAGCAAGTTTGAAAAGATTGTAACCATTGAAGATGGAACCGTAAAGGGCGGCTTCGGCAGTGCCATACTTGAATTCATGGCTGAACACAATTACAAAGCTGAAGTAAAGATCATGGGCATCCCTGATACGCTGGTTGAGCATGGTAC
>JANOIQ010000398.1:0-12235 GCA_031407835.1 Chitinophagaceae bacterium | reverse complement strand
AGCAATGAAGCCTATTATACATTTGTTGCACTTGATGAACAACGCAAAGTAAGAAAGGTGCCCGAGCTGATTCCTGAAACAGAAGATGAAATAAAATTATTTGAAGGAGCTTTGCGCCGCAGACAACTCCGTTTAATCCTTGGAGGAAAAATGAATCCAAAAGATGCAGAGGAATTAAGAGCATTGTTTGTAAAGGACTAATCTGCAATGGAACTTATTATACATGAAAAAGGGATAAACAATGTTTATCCCTTTTTCATGTATGTAATTTTTTAGTTTACTTATCAACGATCGTCATCAAATGATGTTTGCCTTTCAGCATGTATTTTTTACTTTGTTCAATGGCATCCATCACCTGTTCAAGAATCGTATCTACAGGAGCATTGTAATCAATTTCCATTGGATCTTTAATGGTTACAGTAAGAATGCTTCCACGCTTTTTAAACTTTAATCCTTTTTTATTGAAAGCACGCCAGAAACCATTGATAACAATAGGCACAACAATGGGTTGATTCTGTTTGATGATGTAGGCGGTTCCTTTACGGCCTGGTGCAAATGGTTTAGTTGTTCCCTGCGGAAAAGTAATAACCCAGCTATCATCTAATGCTCTGGCAATTTTTCTTGTATCACCCGGATCCAATCCACGCTGTACTTCTTTTCCTTCGGCACGCCAGGTACGTTTTACAGTAATTGCTCCTGCTTTTGCAAACAAACGTGTAAGCCATGTATCTTTCATGGTTTCTGCAGCAGCAACATAATATATTTTTGTAACTGGGTTCAGCAAATAATAGGGTATTCCTAATCCTTTATACTTTCCCCATTTTGCGGCAAAGAAAATATGAAGGAACACCATTACGTCGGCAAAATAAGTCTGGTGATTACTTACAAACAATACATTTCTTTTTGGGAGATCTTTTAATTTTTCAGCACCGTTTACCTGCAGCTTATTAATAAGTGCAACACCGGGGTAAGTGATAACACCAACTATACCGTAAATGATACGACGTGATAAATTCAAATTCTTGAGTCTTTCGAAGAAAGTGGACATGGTTAAAGTTGATTGACGTCTGATTCAGGTACTGCAAGATAACATTTTGGTAACATTCAGAGAATTAATTTCATCTTTTTTCAAAACTGAGAAAAACAGTTTAATAACTAAAAACCACAGGTTTATGAAAAAAACCCTTTTATTCGTTCTGTTAATATGTATGCTTCAATTTGCTTTTGCGCAACAGCAACCAGGCAACAACCCCTTCCCAAAGACAATTACAGTATCCGGCATATCTGAAACGGAAATAGTACCGGACGAAATATATGTTCAGGTAGATTTGAGAGAATACAAAAAAAGGGGTGAGGAAAAAGTTGAGCTTGAAAAAATAAAAGATGACTTTCTTTCATATTGCAGATTGACTGGAATTCCAGATTCTGTAATAAGTATTGCATCTTATGAAGGGCTATCTAACGGTACCTGGTGGAGAAAAAGAAAAAAGGATCCCGAATTATTTGCAACGATTTCTTATCAAATCAAATTCAGCAGTTCAAAATACATGGACGACCTCATCAGCAAGTTAGATGACGAAGCAACTGTTAATTTTAGAATCGTAAAAATATGGCACAGTAAAATGGCAGAATACAGAAAGCAATTAAAAATTGCTGCCGTTAAAGCTGCTAAAGAAAAAGCATTGTACTTAACTGAAGCCATCAATGAAAAAATAGGGCAGGCTATTACAATACAAGAACCGGCAGAGCAATCACTATATCAGGCAACAAACCAAACTTCAAACACTTCCCTTAATTACAGTTTCAACACAGGCAAAATTGCATCAGATAAAAACCAGGAACCTGTTGACTTTAAAAAAATAAGATTGCAGTTCCAGGTAAATATTATCTATGCATTACAATAAATGCAATAATTATTTTGGAAAGTATCTCAGCTTTCTAAACTTTGCATTATGCAGTACAAGGCAGTTATTTTTGATATGGACGGGTTACTCATTAACAGTGAACCCCTTTGGGAAGAAGCAGGCAGTGAGACGCTGAAAGAATTCGACAAAGTATTAACGAAGGAACAGTACAGTTCTTCTACAGGGCTAAGAACGGAAGAATGGATTAAACATTGGTTTCATTTTTTTGATATCCCCTTGAAGGGAGCTGCAGAAGCAACCGGTACAATCATTCAAAAAGCCATTGATAAAATTGCATCAAAAGCCGAAGCCATGCCAGGTGTTGACTATATCCTGAACTATTTTAAGGCAAATGATTTTCAAATTGGGCTTGCCAGTTCTTCACCAATGGAGCTGATTGATGTAGTAGTGGACAAGCTGAACATCCGTTCCTTCTTTCAAACCCTGACTTCTGCAGAAAAGCTTGCTTACGGCAAACCTCATCCGGAAGTTTTTCTGCATTGTGCCAATGAGTTAGGAAGATTACCAACAGAATGCATTGTTTTTGAAGATTCATTTAACGGAATGATTGCAGCGAAAGCTGCACGAATGAAATGTGTGGTTGTTCCTGCAGCAGTTGATTATGCCCTTCCAAAATGGAATGCAGCTGATCTCATCCTGAAATCATTAAACGATTTCAATGGAAAGCATTTGTTATCACTTTCCTGAAATAAAACCAGCTGCATTTAATTTACTTTAATAAGAACTTATAATTTTTCCAGTAAGGCGAAGGGATATTCAGCAGAAATGCTTTCTCCACAATCACCCTTGAAACTTCCGTACTCATCCTGCTTAAAGCCTGCCAGGGTTTACTTTTATTTTCGATATAACCGATATTCACTTCTTTTATTCTTGCCCTGAGATAAAACATATCAATCAGAATTCCGATATCCACACCATAGTCATCATAAAAATGAATCTTCTCAAAAAAACTCTTTCTTCCTGCAATCATACCGCTGAGAGGTTGTTCAAATACGGGAAGATCAGGAAATAAAATGGTGAGCAAAGGTTTGGCCGCCAGTTCTGTAACACGTCCTGCATTTCTTCCGAAAGAAGCTTTTACAAAATCATGTGTATCGTTGATCAGCGGCATTGCAAGATCATTGATCATACTTGCCGGATAAGGATCGATATCTGCATCGAGAAAAATGATGATTTCATTCTTAGCAAGCGCAAGGCCTTCTTTCATAGAAATACCCTTACCCCTTTTTTTACTTATAATAACCGTTGCTCCTGCAGCTGACGCAATCTTTACAGAATCGTCATCTGACTGATCATCCACAACGATTACCTCTGATACATATTTCTGTTTGAGGCCGTACTCTACAACCTTGCCAATTGTTTTTTCCTCATTTAATGCCGGGATGATTACTGTAAGCATAATTTCAGTTTTAAAGTTGAAAGAAAGTTTTCTGTAAGCAGTTTTTCATTTCCGGTAAATTCATTCTGCCCAATCCTTCCTTCATATTTTGTACCAAAAAAATGACAGCACAATAGTGCTGTCATTTTCAATGCTTTAAGATTTTATATTCCCCAGATAACTGCAATTTTTTCTTGAGAACAAACAGATAGTTGACAATAAATTAATATTGTTAATAAGTTGTGGTCATGTCTTCATCCACACAAATAACAAAATCGGCTTTGCCTCTATATTCTGCTTCCAGTTTATTCACTGATTTTTGAGAAACGGCACCGATGGTTCCATACTTTAATTCCGGTTTAGCTTTTTTCAAATACCAGAGTATGCCTTCATAATTATCAGAATGATAGGAACCGTTGTAATGAATGAACAATGATCCTTCTTTATAATTCTTTACAATAAAATGGGCCATCGTTGCATCTTTGATTGCCTGTGCTTTTGGCAGATTAGGTGCTGCATGTTCGCCCATCATCTTCAGCATTGCTTTATAGCCGGGCAATTCCGCATCATACGAAACCGGTAAAGGAACGATCCATATTTTCTGATTCTCCGGTAATGTATCCAACACTTCAAATCCTCCCTTTGCAACCCTCGATGCATAAATGCGTGGAATATTTGTTGCAACAAAAACAAGTTTATTCGTTTTCGCATATTTCACCAATGGTGCATAATCTGTAGGATAATTCTTCCATAACCTAGCATCTTTTGCTAATTGTTTTTCATCAATTTCGCCAGCCACAAACTGACTGAGTACTGTTTGATTATCGGCTTCAAACATTTCAGCACCTAAAATGAGGTTTCTTGTTTTACCCAAGTCCTGTGTTAATTCCAGTTGCAGCCAGTGAATGATCGGATTGTTATGAAATTCACCAAACAACACAATATCTTTTTGCTTCAATTTCTTCAGCATTTTTTCATAGCTCACTTTCTTACCCTTTGCATCAAAAATCTGGTAGGCTTGTTTTTTCTGGGCAGCCAGTGAAAGCATTAAACAGAACAGAATAGATACCAGTAAAACTTGTTTCATAGTTTTATTTAAATGCATTAAACCCTGTTACATCCATTCCTGTTATGAGTAAATGAATATCATGTGTGCCTTCATATGTAATTACACTCTCGAGGTTCATCATGTGACGCATGACAGAATATTCGCCTGTTATACCCATTCCACCGAGCATCTGTCTTGCATCACGACAGATATTCGTTGCAATTTCACAACTGTTACGCTTAGCCATACTCACCTGTTGCGGTGTAGCTCTTCCTTCGCTCATTAATACACCCAAGCGCCAGTTTAATAATTGTGCTTTAGTAATTTCAGTAATCATTTCAGCCAATTTCTTTTGCTGTAACTGAAAAGCCCCAATCGGTTTATCAAACTGAATCCTTTGCTGACTGTAACGCAATGCTGTATCATAACAATCCATCGCTGCACCAATTACCCCCCATGCAATACCATAACGGGCTTTGCTTAAGCATCCCAACGGCCCTTTCAATCCCTGCACATTCGGCAAAATATTTTCTTTCGGAACTTTTACGTTGTCAAAAACAAGTTCACCGGTTGCACTTGCCCGTAAGCTCCACTTGCCATGCGTTGTTGGTGTAGAAAATCCTTCCATTCCCCGTTCAACAATCACTCCTCTTACAATACCTGCTTCATCTTTTGCCCACACCACGGCAAGATGTGAATAGGGCGCATTACTGATCCACATTTTTGCACCATTCAACAGCACGTGATCACCTGCATCTTTAATATTTGTCAGCATACCGCCGGGATCGCTTCCATGATCGGGTTCTGTTAAACCAAAGCATCCCAGCCATTCACCAGTTGCCAGCTTTGGTAAAAAACGCATACGCTGTTCTTCATTACCATATGCATATATGGGATACATAACCAAGGAGCCCTGCACACTGGCTGTTGAACGCACACCACTATCACCACGTTCCAGTTCCTGCATCATTAAACCATAACTGATATAATCTAAACCACCGCCGCCATACTGTTCCGGCACTGTTGGACCAAAGCAACCCAACTCACCCATCTGTTTTACAATCTGCACAGGAAATTCTGCTTTCTGTGCATACTCTTCAATAATGGGAGAAATTTCTTTTTTTACATAAGCACGAACAGTATCACGGATCATTTTATGCTCTTCAGTTAATAACTCATCTACTAAAAAATAATCGGGGCTTTGGAAAAGGTCTTGTTTTACTGACATATCGGAAGCAATTTTATGTTATCGTCTTTTACACTACTATACAGCTTTTGTTGCGTTGCATGCCGAAGCTTACATTCTGCATCGAGACCGAAAGCGTCTCAACTCTTGTGCTGCGTTAATTCTATTCAGCAACCCACCCCAATAATCTGTACTTAGAGTAGCACTCAGCCGCCCCTACAAGGAAGGAATAAGCTGGCCGCAAATGTACGAATGGAGCAGCCACAACAGGGAAAAAGTTGTACTTTTCTAACCGCTAAAATTTCTATATGAAACAAATGACCATCCTCGCTGCAGCTATATTATTCCTAAACATTTCCTTTGCCCAGCAAAAAAAAGAAAAGATGGAAGAGCAGATACGGCAGTACTGGTTTGTAATGCTGTTGAAAGGAAATAACCGCACACAGGATTCTGTAACAGCTGCCAAAATACAGGAAGGACATATGGCTAACATCAACAAACTGTATGATGAAGGAAAATTAAAAGTGGCCGGCCCTTTCGGTGATAATGGTAATTGGCTGGGCATTTTTATTTTCGATTGTAAAACAAAAGAAGAAGTGGAGCAACTATTGAAAACTGATCCGGCTGTTGCAGCAGGAAGACTGGCTTATGATATCAGGCCGTGGTGGACTGCACCAACAGGAAATTTTAAACCGAGAGTGCCGGAGAAAAAAGATTGAGTAGGTATGCCATACCTGTTTTTGTGTGAATGAATGATCTGCAGCAATAGGCATGGCATAGCTATTAAAAAGTATGTAAACCAAAAAAAATGAAATCATCTGTAATTCTGTTCTTTAGTTTATTATTTGTCAACACAGCTTTTATGCAAACAAAATCATTCCGGTATTTAGCGTTAGGTGATTCTTACACAATTGGTGAAAGTGTAGCATTAACCAAAAATTTTCCCCATCAAACTGTTGCCTTATTAAGAAAAGAAAAGATTTCCATTGAAGATCCTGCGATCATTGCCAAAACAGGATGGACAACAGATGAACTACTGGAAATGCTTAACCGCACAAGATTGCAACCTCCATTCGATATTGTAACACTGCTGATTGGTGTAAACAACCAATACCGTGGAAGAAGTACTGATGAATATGCTGAACAGTTTACACAATTACTGCAGCAGGCAATTGGATATGCCGGTGAGAAACCTGAACATGTGATTGTATTAAGTATTCCTGACTGGGGCGTTACTCCATTTGCTGAGGGAAGAGACAGGGCCAAGATCGCCAGAGAGATTGATGCATTCAATGCCATCAATGAAAAAATATCAAAACAATACAAGGTTCATTATATCAACATCACCGCATTTACAAGAGCAGCTGCAAGCGATAAAACATTGGTTACAAAAGATGGATTGCATCCTTCAGCAAAAGATTATGTAAGATGGGCTGAGAAAGTGAAAGAGGTAATGATGAGAGAGATAAAATGATAATATAACCTTCGTCCATATTTAAAACTACTCAGGGTGTTTTATTACACCCCTTTAGGGGATGGGGGCAAATATCCCTTCATCTCAAATTGATACTGCTCTGCAATTGCTTTGGCTTCTTCAGCAAAATCTTCTTTTTCACTTGCATAAATAACTGCACGGCTTGCATTTACTAACAATCCGCAATCTTTATTCGACGCTTTTTCAGAAATATCTTTCAAACTCCCACCCTGTGCACCAACACCCGGAACCAGTAAGAAATGATCAGGAATCATTTCACGGATATTCACAAATTCTTCTGCCTGTGTGGCGCCAACAACAAACATTAAGTTATCAGGAGTTCCCCATTTAGATACAGTGCGCAATACTTTTTCATATAAGTATTCAGCACGCAGATGCTGTTCACCATTTTCACTTTGCAGCTGTTTCAGTTCAAAATCACTGGCTCCTTTATTGGAAGTTAAGCCCAGCACTATTGCCCACTTACCTTCATATTCAAGGAAAGGGCGCACACTGTCTTCACCCATATAAGGTGCAACCGTAATGGCATCAAAATTCATGGTTTCAAAAAATGCTTTGGCATATTGTGCAGATGTATTACCAATATCACCACGCTTGGCATCCGCAATTTTAAAATGTGTAGATGGAATATAATTCACGGTGCGTTCCATGGCCTCCCAGCCTTTCAACCCCATCGCTTCATAAAAGGCGGTATTAATCTTATAACTTACACAATGCGGAAGTGTAGCATCAATGATGGCTTTGTTGAATTCAAAAATGGCATCGGGATGCGATTGCAGGTGTTTGGGAATTTTTGTAAGGTCGGTATCTAATCCAACACAGAGATAGGATTGCTTCTGAAAGATTTGCTCAACGAGTTGCTGCCTTGTCATGCGGCGAAATTACAAGTTTCAGGTTGAAAGTTAAAAGTTTCAGGTCAGCTGCTGCACTATACATGAAACCTGAAACGATTAAATCAATATCTTCTTCATTGCTTCTCCAAACTTCCACACTTCTTCATATGTATTGTATAATGGAACCGGTGTTAAACGGATCACCGAAGGTTCACGCCAATCAACATAAAATCCCTGGTGCATCAGTTCAGTATAAATTTCCTTTCCACGCTGCAGCATATTCATACTTACCTGGCAGCCATGTTCAGTTTCTTTACGTGGAGTAATAAATTCAATGATGGGTTGTTTTTGCGAAGCATTTACTTCATCAAGGATATACCACAAATAAGCAGTGAGCAATTTTCGTTTCGCATTGATCTTTTCCCAACCGGCTTCTTCCACCAATTCCAATGCTGCACGATGACTTGCATACAGCAACATAGCAGGTGTACCCAACTGCCATCCTTCTGCTGATTGTATTGGCTTAAATCCTTTCTCCATTTTAAAGCGTGTTGCTTTTTCATAACCCCACCAGCCGGCAAAACGATTCATGTTTTCATCTTTATGATAACGCTCATGTACATACACAGCCGCCACCGCTCCCGGACCTGAGTTGAGATATTTATAACTGCACCAGCAGGCAAAATCAATATGCCAGTCGTGCAATTTCAATTCAATATTGCCGGCAGCATGTGCCAGATCGAACCCAACCTTTGCACCTGCCTGTTGTGCAAGTTGTGTGATGGTTTGCATGTCAAACACCTGTCCGCTGTAATAATTGATACCGCCAAACAGAACAAGTGATAACTCTTCCCTATGCTGCACAATGATCTGCAACAAATCTTCATTGCGGATAGTATATTCACCTTCCCTTGGTTTTATTTCAATGATGGCATCAGCAGGATCAAAGCCATGATGCTTTACATGTGTTTCCATCATATACTGATCACTTGGAAATGCTTTGGCTTCACACAATATTTTATACCGCTTTCCTTGCGGACGATAAAAACTCACCAGCATTAAATGCAGGTTCACTGATAAATTATTCATCACCGATAATTCATGCGGCAAACAGCCAACAATTTTGCTGAGAGGTTTTGTCAACTGATCATGATAATCCATCCACGGTTCATCAGCACCAAAGAAAGCTTCCACTCCATGTGCAGCCCAATCGTTCATGATGTGCTGAATGAAATCCTTTGTTCGTTTTGGCTGAAGCCCTAATGAATTGCCGAGAAAATAAACTTTTTCTTTTCCATTCTCTGTTGGAATAATAAACTGCTGACGAAATGATTTCAATGGATCATTATTATCCATCTGTTGAGCAAAAGCAAGTGTTGACTGAAACTGCATGTGTTGTTTTGGTCTGACGCCCTCGCCTGACCGATAGTATTTACATTCATCTCCCGTCAGACGAGGGCGTCAGACGGGTTTAAAACAAGTTTGGATAATCGCTGATAATTCCATCAACACCCATTTTTCTTAACCGTTCGATTTCTTCTTTTGTATTCACAGTCCATGGAATAATTTTGATCTTATGGTCATGACAATACTTTATTAAAGCATTAGTCACTAATAAATATGCCGGACTGTAAACAGTTGGAACAAAACCGAGTGCTTCGATTTGTTTTTCAATTCCACGTTTGTCAAAATCTTCAATCAGCATCGCAGTTTTCATCTGAGGATAATGCTTATGCAGGTATTGTAATGTTCTGAAATCGAAAGATTGAATGATGACATGATCTTCCAGTTCTTTTTCCTTAATCACTGCCATCAGCAATTCAACAAATTCATCCGGTTTGGGGTGATAAAGATTATCCCCAATGGGCAAACACTTGGTTTCAATATTAAAATAAGGATGAGGTCTTCGGCTCATGGTCATGTAATGAGCAACGCTGTCGAGAAGTTCACTAAGCAATGGCTTATATGCTTTTATCTTTTTCTGTTGAGGAAAACGTGGATGAGGCCGCATGCCCACATCAAATTTTTTCACTTCAACATAAGTCATTTGGTAAATATTCAAACTTTTTTCTTCAGCTTCCGTTACCAACTCTCCATTTGGCTTTGTTGCAATCTCATGATTGAAAAAAGGTTCATGTGAAACAACCAGCTGTTTATCTTTTGTAACAACCACATCCAGCTCCAAAGTAGTAACACCTAAACCTAAAGCCGTTATCATGGCAGGAATTGTATTCTCCGGCATTAAACCACGGCAGCCACGATGGCCCTGTTTATCAAAAGCCCCCCAGCCCCCTAAAGGGGGAGTTGTAGAATTATTATTGTGCATCGGCTTAATTGAACAGGCAATTGTAATAATGAATAACAGGAAAATGAAATATTTCTTCATGATGGAAATACTTTTGATTTCCGTTCTTCCATCATCTTTGCCACTTCAGCCGCATCACCGCCTTCTGCTTTTAATTTTTCTGTTATGTGCTCATAACTTTCTTCGTCACGGTTCTGGCTGAGTTTAAACACATGCTCAAGAGAACTTACTTCAATTTCAAATGCAACAATTGCTTTCATCAGGCTGGTACGGTACTCAATGGTTAAATTATCAAACACTGTTGATGAATGCGCATTCTGATGTTCATAATGCAGGGTAAGTTTTCGCAATGCATCTTCCAATCCTTTTTCATCAAGAAAAGAAAGTGTTCCTCTTGCATGTACACTGATATAATTCCATGTACTTGCCTGCTGCGGATCTTTGTACCAGGTTGCACTTACATAAGTGTGCGGGCCGGTAAACACAACCAGTACATTTGGATTTTTTTCGAACGCAGTTTGATGATCCTGTTTCCGCATCATATGTCCCAGCAGAATCATTTTCCCATCCCGTTCTTCAAAGAGTAATGGTATCTGCGTAGCAACAGAACGTTCATCTGCATTGCCAATGAGCATGGCAAACGGATGCTGCTTCATGAATTCAATGACTACAGCCTGATCGGGTTCTTTAAAATGAGAAAGATTGTACATGTTTCAAAGTTAAGTGAAGTGTTGGAAAGGTAAAAGAGATCGCACACGGAGGTATGGAGAACACATTGAAAAGAAATGGCGGGCCTGCGGCCCGCCATTTCTTTTACCAGTATATTGTCATCATCTCACTTGCTTCTGAAAAGTAAGTTGATGATAGCTAAAATAATGATTGCTCCAAGTGCTCCGGTTAAAATTGCTCCTATCCAACCAGTTCCAAAACTGATACCCAGTCGGCCCAGAAGCCAGTAACCAACAAAACTGCCGAGAATACCTACAATAATATTTCCAATCAAACCAAGTCCGCCTCCTTTAAAGATTTGTGCGCCAAGCCATCCGGCAATAGCACCAATTAAAAGTGTTGCAATAATTTCCATACATTATTTTTTTGATGATTTATTCAATGAAAGCGCTCATTGTTTCTTTAAACTTACAACATCATTCGGTGAATTGCAATGAAAATTTATGCTCATTAAATTCACAGATGCTTTTTCAATTTATGCTCAAAGAATAACAGAACGCTGAAGATCACCGTTGCATAAAGTTATACTGCAGAAGTATGTCTTACCGCTAAAGGAGGTATGCATTGCGCAAGGTTCTGCACTGCATAACAACGATGCAAACTGTATGAACAATTACTCAATCATTCTTTTTTACGCCAATATTTCCAAAGTCTTTGTGGCAGGAATCTCTGCATTCCGCATTGCAATACTTCTTACGGCAGCATCGGTAAAATCTTCAAACGCTTTTTTGGTAATGGCATCATCGCCAGCCATTACCGGAGTACCATAATCGCCGCCTTCACGAATACTTTGCACCAACGGAATCTGTCCCAGGAAATTCAATTCAAATTCATCGGCTAACCGTTTGCCGCCATCTTTACCAAAAATGTAGTACTTATTATTAGGCAATTCTGCGGGAGTGAAATAAGCCATATTCTCCACTAAACCAATGATGGGAACTTTGATCTGTGCCTGTCCAAACATCGCCACTGCTTTCTTGGCATCAGCCAATGCAATATCCTGTGGAGTGGTTACTACAATGGCTCCGGTTACCGGAACAGTTTGCACCAATGTTAAATGAATATCGCCAGTGCCGGGAGGCATATCAATAATTAAATAATCCAGCTCTTCCCACAACACATCCGTAACAAACTGACGGATGGCGCTGCTGGCCATCGGTCCACGCCAAACAATGGCATCTTTTTCATTCACCAATAAACCAATACTCATGAATTTGATTCCGAATTTTTCCATGGGTACAATCATTCCTTTCCCATCAACATCCTGCATTTTCGGACGTTCACCTCTTACACCAAACATCATAGGAACAGATGGCCCGTAAATATCTGCATCCAT
>JANOIQ010000022.1:0-1548 GCA_031407835.1 Chitinophagaceae bacterium | reverse complement strand
TCCGCCCGGATTTACACCTGCCTGTGTAATGGAATCACCAAAAAAAATCACTTTTATTTTATCCTGTTTTGTAAAAGCTACCAGCATAAATAGTGGCAAAACAAACATCAACTTTTTCATAATAAACATTCACTTAGTTATTAAAACAATACAATCAGTTTCTTATTCAACATCAACCTGTTTTTTAATGAACGACCCATCACTTGCTTCCATTAAAAATAAGCGTTCCTTCACAAGGTAACCGTTTCCCTTTTCACATAAATGAACTTTGAGGTTTTCGATACTGATTGGGTTTCCATCGGGGATATCTGCTACATTGCAATGCAGGATATCATGCCCGTCAATAATAATCACCAATCCACTCCCAATTGCTTCCATTGTATTTCCATTGGTGATGAGCATTCCGGTATCTTCACCCAGCCCAATTCCAATACATGCCGGGTTGGTTGCAACTGCCTGTGTTAACCGAACAAAACGGCCACGTTTTTCAAAATGACTGTCAATGATTACACTATCAATAAACCCTAAACCTGTTGTCATTTTTACTTCACCTTTCAGATAAGCACGGGCAGCATTGCCTTCATAAATCATCGTCTTACTCATAGCCATTGCCCCGGCAGATGTTCCTGCAATCACAAAACCCTCTTCTTCCTGGTAACGTTTTTTGAGAATGGATAAAAATTCTGTTCCACCGTCTGTTACACTTAACCGTAGCTGGTTACCGCCAGAAAACATCACGGCATCACATTTACTGATACGTTCAATGTATTCTGAATTGGCAGTATCCTGACGGTTTCGGATATGCATCACACCAATATTGGTACAGCCAATCTTTCCAAATGCATTCATGTAGTTATCACCTACTTCATATGGAATGGTTGAAGCGGTTGTAATTACTTCAATACGGGCATCAATACCACCTGCTTCTTCAACAACACGTTTCAGAATACCCAGTTCAAAAAAATTGAGATTGTTGCGGTTGATTTCACCCGCTTCCTGATCGGTTCCCTTATCTTCTGCGCCGCCTATTGCGATTAGCTTTCCTTTTGGATACTGCAATGCAAGTATTTTGTGATTAGGTGCAAAATAAGGGAAAATATTTCGGATGAAGGAGCTGTTTTCGTTTACAGCATCGGATAAAATTCGATATATTCGGATTTCCCATCAACCTAAACTACTGTGTATGAAAATTCTTGAAATAAAAATCCTGCGTGGTCCGAATTACTGGAGTATACGCCGAAACAAACTGATCCAGATGAAACTGGATCTGGAAGACATGGAACAAAAGCCAACCAATGAAATTCCCGGTTTTCCTGAACGTTTGGAGAAATTATTTCCAAGTATGTATGAACATCGCTGTAGTGTGGGCAAAGCAGGGGGATTTTTTGAACGTGTGAAAGAAGGCACCTGGATGGGACATGTAATTGAACATGTGGCACTCGAACTGCAAACATTGGCGGGCATGGATACAGGTTTTGGACGCACAAGAGGTGCCAATGAAAAAGAAGGTGTGTATTATGTTGTATTTACTTATCTCGAAGAAGATGC
>JANOIQ010000649.1:0-2729 GCA_031407835.1 Chitinophagaceae bacterium | reverse complement strand
ATCAAGTTTGATAAAGTCGGCCGGGGTTCTGTCCTTCGAGAGATATACTTTTAAATCAGGGCCGTTACTGGTGAGGAAGTTTTCCAATGCAAGAATATATTTTCCGTTCTTCAGATAAATCTTTGCCTGCCCTGAAACCTTTCCCCAGCGTTCGTCCATAAACACCCCTTCAAACTTTACACGAGCAGTGGTATCCATGATTGTTTCATCCAACCTTACCTCTGAGCTTTTCTTACAGGAAAAAAGAAAGCTGCTGGCGAATAAAAGGAAGAATAAATAGTTTTTCATGCTGTTTTGTTTAGTTACTTCATAAAACTACATTACCCCGTATTATCCGGATGTCGGTTAAATGACATTACATTTTTTTAACAGGTTGACTGCTCTTTTAATCTTCCTTTCAATTGAAGTCAATTTCGTAATTTGCCCGACTTGATTACACAGGATACCATACAGCAAATTCTCAGCCGCATCGATATTATCGAGATCGTTGGCGGTTTTGTAAAGTTGAAGAAAAGAGGCAGCAGTTATCTTGGTCTCTGCCCGTTTCACAACGAGAAAACGCCCTCCTTCACCGTTTCGCCTACCAAAGAAATTTACAAGTGTTTTGGTTGCGGACGAAGTGGTAATGCCGTGAGTTTTTTGATGGAGCATGAAAAGTACAGCTATGTTGATGCGTTGAAATTCCTCGCAGCCAAGTACAATGTTACCGTTGAAGAAACCTATTCTTCACCTGAAGTTGTTCAGCAGCGCCAAACCGCCGACAGTCTTTACATCATCAACAGTTTTGCACAGCAATTTTTCAGCAAACAGTTATTTGAAACAGAAGAAGGCAAAGCTGTTGCATTAACTTATTTAAAAGAAAGAGGTTTCAGAGAAGATATCATCAAAAAATTTCAGCTGGGTTATTCACCACAGCAACGGGATGCATTTGCAAAAGAGGCTATTAAACAGCAATACAATGCAGAGTTGTTAACGAAGACAGGATTGGTTGTTGAACGCAATGGCGATTTGTATGATAATTACCGGGAACGTATCATTTTCCCTATTCATAACAGTACAGGAAAAGTATTAGGCTTTGGTGCAAGGATTATTGGTAAAAAAGAAAATGCACCGAAATATATCAATACTCCGGAAAATGAAATTTATGTAAAGAGCAAACTCTTATACGGAACCTATTTTGCAAGGCAGGCGATTGATAAGAGTGATGAATGTTTACTGGTGGAGGGTTATACCGATGTTGTTTCACTGCATCAGGCAGGTATTGAAAATGTTGTGGCGAGTGGTGGCACTTCCTTAACACCTGATCAGTTGAGGCTGATTAAAAAGTATAGCAACAATCTTACGATTTTATATGATGGTGATGCAGCCGGTGTAAAAGCCGCCATGCGTGGATTGGATCTTGCACTGGAAGAAGGATTGAATGTGCATTTAGTTTTGATACCTGACAATGAAGATCCTGACAGTTATGTAAACAAAGTTGGTGCATCTGCTTTCATTGATTTCATCAAACAGAATAAAAAAGACGTCATTCTTTTTCAGCTGGAAGTGATGCTGAAAGATGCTGGCAATGATTCCACCAAAAAAGCAGCCGCTGTAAATACTATTGCAGAAAGTATCAGCCGTATTAACAAGGTTGAAGACTTTACAAGGCAGCAGGATTATATTCATAAAAGTTCTGAGCTGTTAAAGATTGACGAAACAGGATTGCATGCACTGGTGAATAAATTCATCCGTGAACGTGTAACCAAATTTGAACAAAAACAACTTCCGAAAGAAGATGAATTACTGAATGATCAGTTCACTGATGAAAACTTCGAAGATGCCACAACGCAGTTACTCAATACCGATGAAGTACATGAACGGGCATTGGTGAGATGTTTGCTTGATTTTGGTTTGATTCCCTGGGATGAAACAACAACATCTGCCCAGCATATTTTAGCAGAAGCGGAAGAATGGGATATGATTGAGCATCCTGATCTGCTGCAGATCGTTGATCAATACAAGCAATGGCTCGCTGATGGGTTTGAACCAACAACCAAAAGCTTTCTGTTTCATGAAGATCAGAACATCAGTAAAGCAGTGGTTGCGTTGGCAGATTTCAGTGAAGAGCTTAGTCCCAACTGGATTAAAATTTACGAAAAGCCTTTTGCAACAAGAGAAGATTTATTTAAACAGGAAACAACTTCCGTACTCACTTACCTGAAGTTGAAAAAGATCAAAAAGATGATGGCTGAGAACCAGCGTGATATGGAACAGCCGCATAGTTCTGAAGAGATGACCACACTCATTAAAACACATCAGCATTTAAAACAGATGGAAATGGATTTGACGAAAGAAATGGGAACGGTTATTTTTCGTTGATCTCAAACAACCAATAAGGGTGAATAACATCACCGGGTGTTTTATCTTTGACAACATCACCTCCTTTCAAATTCAAATACAAAATAAACCTGTCAAACCCTTCATCCATGCCTTTATCAAATTTCAATACTGTTCCTTTCCTGAGCATACCAGTTTCATCAATTTGGTAATCTCTATTTAACCTAAAATAAGGATTACTTGCCCCTTTTCTTTGGTATTGAAAAATGAATATACTTCCCAGAATTAATGTTGAACATATAAAGCCAAAAAAGAAAAAAAGGATATTCTTTCTCATACAAAAAATAATTTTATTGATGCTGTTTTTATATTGAAGAAATACTTATTCTATACTGTAACTTTTAATCCCA
>JANOIQ010000609.1:0-10432 GCA_031407835.1 Chitinophagaceae bacterium | reverse complement strand
GGAACATCCTGCGGATTCTGTGTACAGAAAAAAATACCCACTCCTTTTGAACGGATAAGTTTAATCACTGTTTCAATCTGCTGCAACAATGCTTCATTCGCTTCTTTGAAAACAAGATGTGCTTCATCAATAAACAACACCAGCTTGGGTTTATCCATATCACCTTCTTCAGGTAATGATGCATATAATTCTGCCAGCAAACTCAACATGAACGTTGAGAAAAGTTTTGGACGATCCTGCAATTCCATTACTCGGATAATGCTGATCATTCCTCGGCCATCGTCACTGATACGCATGAGATCATCCACATCAAAACTCGGTTCGCCAAAAAATGCATCCGCTCCCTGCTGCTGCAGCTCAATTACTTTTCGCAGAATGGTTCCGGTGGATGTAGTGGAAATTTTTCCATAATCTTTTTCAATGGTTGTTTTTCCTTCATCACTGATGTACTGAATGATCTTAACAAAATCTTTCAGATCAAGTAAAGGCATTTTGTTATCATCACAAAACTTAAAGATCATGGCTACTATTCCCTGCTGCGTATCATTCAATCCCAAAATCTTTGACAGCAATATCGGGCCAAACTCACTCAAAGTGGCACGCAGTCGAACGCCTTTTTTGTCTTCACTCAGCGTCATTAACTCAACAGGAAATGCAGCCGGTTTATATTCTCCACCAATACCTTTTAAACGTTCTTCAATTTTTGAATTACTTACGCCTGCTGCTGCAATACCACTGAGATCGCCTTTAATATCCATCAACACAACAGGAATACTTGCATCGCTTAATCCTTCTGCCAGCACCTGCAATGTTTTTGTTTTACCTGTACCGGTTGCACCTGCAATGAGTCCGTGACGGTTCATGGTTTTCAATGCAAGAAATACATCGGCACCAGCCACCACTTCTTTATCAACCACACCTGCACCAATGCGGAAGGTTTCGCCTTTAAATGTGTACCCGTCTTTTACTGCCTGTAAAAACTTTTCTTTATCTGCCATAACAATGTTTTGTGGTTCGAAAGTTAAGATAATGATTGACTCAAAAAGAAATTAATACCGCCTTTAATACCGTAAAGTTGTATTGCGGGAATCATTCCATCAAAATATCTTCGTGTAAGTTTTTTCTCATGCATAGTTTGGATACAATTAAAGAGGCTGTCTTTGATGATTGCATCACCTGGTAAGATTACAAGATTCAGGCTAACCTATAAACAGCATCTGACCTTATCATCTCAGGCAGCCTCTTTTCTTACATCTCTTCTTCCCGTTCCAGCATCAGGATAGATCCCTGGGGAACAATAAAATATTTATCACCTTCATAAATTACTTCTGTTGCTCCGCTTAGCAGAAAAATTGCCAAATCACCTTCTTTGGCTTGTAGTGGAATATACCTTACCAGATCTTCTTCACTCTTCCAAGGCTCATCATCAACAGGTATGGGGATCGCATAGCCCGGGCCGGTTTTAATCACATATCCCTGCTGCACTTTATCCTTTTCCTGTACACCGGGTGGCAGGTATAAACCGCTGGCAGTGCGTTCATCGGGCTGACTGGGTTTAATGAGTAAGCGATCGCCAATAACAATGAGTTTTTTGAAACGGTTATCGGATGTAATGCGCATAAATAGACGTTGAACAGCAAATATAATCATGAACCCTCACGGCAGTTGCAAACCCGTCGGCGGTTTGGTGAAGATTATTCAAAATAAATCGCTCCTGTTACAGCTTTCTATACTCCTTTAACAAAATATTATTGGCGCATTTGCAGGCAGTGGAAATGATTTACCTTTATTTCACAATAAAATAAGATACAATGGAAGAAGCTAAATCAAAGGTATTGCTGGTTGAAGACGACAGCAGTTTTGGAAATGTGTTGAAAAACTATTTAGAGCTGAATGATTTTGATGTAATACTTGAGCGTGATGGCCGTTTGGGTATGGCTGCTTTTCAGCGTGAAAAATTTGATATCTGCCTGCTCGATGTAATGATGCCGCATGTAGATGGCTTTACACTGGCTGAAGAAATTCGTGATATTGATCCCGATGTTCCTCTTTTCTTTCTGAGTGCAAAAACAATGAAAGATGATATTTTAACCGGTTACAAACTGGGAGCTGATGATTATATCACCAAGCCCTTCGACAGTGAAGTGCTGCTGATGAAAATCAAAGCCATCCTGAAACGTAACGAGGAAACTAAACACGAAACAGAAAATAAAGAGTTCGACCTGGGTATTTATCATTTCAATCCCAAACTCCGCCAATTGATTTCAGGCGAAACTACCAACACTCTCTCTCCAAAAGAAAGTGAATTGCTGCGTATGCTTTGCGAATACAAAAATGATTTGTTACCAAGAGAAACAGCATTGAAACGCATCTGGGGCAGCGATACTTATTTCAATGGCCGCAGCATGGATGTTTACATTGCCAAACTCCGTAAATATTTAAAAGAAGACCCAAAAGTGGAAATCGTAAATATTCACGGCAATGGTTTCAGGTTGGTAGAATCTGATTAATAAAACTTTGTATAAGTAAAAAGCATCCCGCTGATAGGGGGATGCTTTTTTATTTCAATAAGAATTTTATCAGCTTTCTGATTTCAGTTTTCCCGGTTTCCAGTTTTCTTTTGTTTCCTGCTTCGCAATCTTCACGACGTTATTTAATCCTTCAATAAAAGCAAGAATCTGTTTTCGGCCTGTAAATTTTACAGCAGATGATACAAAATGCGGAGGCAGATCAACCCAATGTTCACCCAAGGCTTTCAGGAAAGATCTTACCGTTCCTGATACTTCTTTCTGTGTGCTCTTATCTGCTTTTGTAAAAACGATGGCAAAAGGAATTTTCCATTCGCCGAGTTGATTGATAAAGCTGATATCAATTTCCTGTGGTGTATGACGACTGTCGATCAGCACAAACAAATTCAGGAGGCTTTCTCTTTTACGGATATAATTCTCAATCATCTTAATCCACTGCTTCCGTTTTCCCAACCCCACTTTGGCATAACCATAACCCGGCAAATCAACCAGATACCAGTCGTTCACCTTATGCGTTTTTTCATCAATACTTTCAATCACAAAATGGTTGATCATTTGTGTTTTGCCCGGCGATCCGCTGGTTTTGGCCAGTTTTTGATTATTGCAGATCATGTTGATGAGTGAAGATTTGCCCACATTACTTCGGCCGATGAACGCATATTCAGGCTTATCTCCTTTGGGGCAATCATCTACTTTAGGGCTGCTGATAACGTATGTTGCTGATTTAATATTCACCGCTGCAAGATAACAAAGTTGCTTTGGGTTTGAAGTTTGAGATTTGAAGTGGGAGGAGCCTCCTACATCGTACATCTTACATCGTACTTCCTTCTTACCTTTGCCCTCCCATGGCAGAAGAATATTTACACGACAAGATTGTACCCGATACCAACTCTGCTCAAACCAAAAAAGAGCAGGTGGCAGAGATGTTTGATACGATTGCGCCCCGTTATGATTTACTGAACCGATTTCTGTCGGCCGGAATTGATGTAAGCTGGCGCAAAAAGGCATTGGCTAAACTCAAAGACCTTCATCCCAAACTGATCCTCGATGTGGCTACCGGTACAGGCGATGTAGCTATTATGGCTGTCCGTGAGCTGCAACCCGAAAAAGTCATTGGAATTGACATCAGCGAAAAGATGCTGGATGGCGGACGTATAAAAGTGACTGCTAAAGGTTTAGACTCTGTTATTGAGCTTAAAAGCGGCGACAGTGAAACAATAAACTTTCCCGATGCCACGTTTGATGCAGTAACAGTAGCATTCGGTGTACGCAATTTTGAACACCTCGAAAAAGGGATGAGCGAAATTTACCGTGTGCTGAAACCGGGTGGAAGATTAGTGGTGCTGGAATTTTCAAAACCATTGATTCCCGGGTTTCGTCAACTCTGCAATTGGTACATTGGATTTATCACTCCAAAAATTGCAGGGGCTGTCAGTAACAAAAAAGCTTATCAATATTTGAACGACAGCATCAAAGCATTTCCTGAAGGAAAACATTTTGTTGCCGTCTTAAATAAAACAGGATTCAGAAACACTTCATGCAAACCACTTACGCTCGGCATATGCAGTATTTATTGCGGCGACAAATAATCGTACTCTCGTTTCTTTTTGCATTTTGTTTTTCAGCATTTGCACAAAAAGAAATCAATCTTCCCAATCATGAAGAGAAGCCTTATTATTTTGGGATAACCCTGAGTGGCAATAGTTCCTACTTTCATTTGAATCATGCCTCTAAATTTTTGCAGGATGACAGCGTAGCAGTTGTTTTCCCTGTTAAAAAAGGAGGATTTGGCTTGGGCTTGCTGGGAACACTTCGACTGGTTCCGCACCTGGAAGTAAGATTTAATCCGCAGCTCATTTTTGCAGCCCGTGGTGTAAACTATTATTTAAAATATCCATTGATTGGCGACAGTTCCTGGCAGGAAAAAACGGTTGAAAGTATTTATACAAGTCTGCCTATACAACTGAAGTTCAGCAGCGACAGAATACAAAACTTTCGTGTGTACATTTTCAGCGGTGTGAAATATGAATTTGATTTGGCCAGCAACAGCCAGAGCCGACGTGCAGAAGATCTCATTAAACTCAATAAATCTTCTTTTGGCTATGAAGCTGGATTAGGTTTTCATTTTTACTTCCCTACATTCATCTTCAGTCCTGAAATTAAAGTGAGTAACAGTTTTGGCAATGTACACAGCCGTGATAAAAATTTGATTTACTCCAATGTAGTTGACAGGATGCAGGCAAGAATGATTGTGTTCAGTATTCATTTGGAGGGGTGATCCTTTGGTTGTTGATTTTGATTTTAAGACTCTTTCTACCTGAAATCTAAAAAAAGCAAATTCAATGCGAAGTTGTTTAATTTCCATCCTTTCCCTTTTCACATTTTTTTCAGTTAATAGCCAATCAATTACTGTCTCAACTTTTGAAAAACAAATAGTTTATACAAACATTAAGAATCCTCTAAATGTCTCTGCTTTTAATATTTCTCCTGAGAATATAAAATTGGAAACCAGTAATGGGATAATAACAAAGGAAAATGGTGTTTTTTATTGGATTCCCAATAAAAATAACAATAACACTTTACTCCTTGTATTTGATAAAGAAAATAAATCAATTGTAGATACTTTTAAATTCAGGGTGTCACAAGCTGCAATTCCAGCCATAGCTTGGAAAGAACGAATGTTTCATTCAGGGTTTCCTGATTGGAGAAAGATAAATAAGCTTTATCTTGATATGCCTATTTGTTGCAATCATCTTACTCTGGATACGTTATGCAAAATCTTATCGTTCGATATTCTAATCACTTATCCTATCACAAAAAGAACTGTCTTAATCCATTCCAATAATGATTCAATTACAAAAGAGTTTAAAGCACTTGTACCTGCATTTAGCCCAGGTGTAAAAGTTGAATTCTTGAAAATTAAAATGTATGTAGCTTGGAATAACCCCTCAATATTCTACTATGACGACTACTTTAAATATGTACAAAACTTGTCATTTACTCTGTATTAGTTTGACAAGTTCTATCCCTCTTAATAATCATACTCTCTAAACCACAAATTCATTCTCACTCCCACTCCAAACATAGCAGTGTTTTGTGCAGCAGATGATCCTTTGGTAAAACGGCGCAGCAGCAAATTGGCATCAATAAAAATATTTTCATACACTTCATAGCTGGCTAAAAAAGATGCATTGAGTCCTGTGCTGCTTACACCATTGAGCATTGTATAACCATAATCACTTGTTCTGCTGTCTGTATTTAAACGAAAGATATCAGCACCTGAGTTGCGGCCACTGGCACTGTCCAATCCCTGTTTCCAGTAAATCAATCTTCCGGTAAGATTCAATTTTCCTGTTGGTTGATAACGGAGAATGGCGATGATTTCATTAAAGTTGGCACCCAAAGGATGAGCCAGTGGCTGCTTATAATGTGTATAGCTGGAAACAGAATCATAATGTGTATAGGTAAACGGACGCACACGGTTCCATTCAACCTGCAGATCAAGATTGCTGACATTCGCCACATCAATATATTTCAGTCCCAACTGTGTTCCTGTTTTATTGCCCCACCAGCTTTTATCTTTCCGTAATTCAGCAAAGTTGAATTCATCAATCAGCAGTTGCCCGTACACCTGTACTTTCTTCAGCAGGTTGGCTTTAAAATCAGCACCTACCATGGCATTGTCTTTACTTCCAAGATTCCCTTCAATGCTTCTGAAGAAAATAATCGGGTTCATATAACCAAACTCAAAATGATCTTTCCTTCCAAACACTACACTTTCAAACACACCCACATTTAACCACGGCAATACATTCATACTTAAATGGTGCATAGTGGCATATTTCTTTGGCACAAGATCGTTGCTGCTGTTGCTCTTTCCTTTGGTATGCAGTTCCATAAACAGGTTCTGGTAATTGAATTTCCAGATACGTGTATTGATCTTAACAAATAACTGGTTGCCACTGAAATCGCTGAGGAACAAACTGCGGTAGCCATTGCCAATAAAGTTGCGGTCGTACCCAACCTGGAAGTTGATATACTTTGCTGCTTTGAATGTAAACGATCCTCTTGCATCAATATAATCAACTCCGGTTTGTTTGAATTTTTTGTAAAAATTAGCCCCGGGTACAGCACCAACACTGTCAATCCAGTTCTGTACAAACAATGGTCCACGCTCCTGCACATCCATTACCATGGCAGATAAACCAACACGGCTGCCAATTCCTCCACGAATATTTACCCCACGCTGATTCAGAAAAGTGTTCTGCGATGTGTTCTTCAATTCAACCGACTGACGGTAATTGATCATGGGATTCACTGCAATAAAAAAATCATCGCCATATTTTTCAATGAAACTGGCAGGTGTTTTATAAAAACGCTTCAGGAAAGGTTTTTTGCTGTTGAACGTGCTGCGGTCGCCTTTTACCCATTCCTGGTTGTTGAGGTATAAACTGCGGAGATTGTATTGATCCACCTTCCCCAACTTTAAAGCAGTATCTGTGTTATAAAAAAGAAGTTTAATCCTGAGCATGGAATCGGCCTTGGCACCCAGCCATTCCACAGCATAACGGCGGTCGTATGGTTTAGTGGTTGTGAAGTTGAGATCACTGATAGTGCCGGTTTTGATTTCGAGCCTGTCAATAAAATGAAGGTGCTTTGAATTTTGCTGCAGGTAGCTGCTTTGAGCAGCAGAAAAAAAGGATATTGCAAGAAAGGCCAAGCATAGACTGCATTTGCTAAATTGCATGCGGTTGTTATTTAATGGTAAAAATAAGTTATACCGACGATACAAATAAACATCGTTTCACTGAATCAGAAAATACGTTGTATACCGGTATAATATCAATTAATTGAAAAGGTTTATTTATTAAAAAGGTATTATGCAAAATTATCTGCTGAAAAATTGTTTGGTTGTAAATGAAGGAAGTATTGCTGCCAATGATGTGTTGGTTGTGAATGGAAGGATTGAAAAAATAGCCGCTTCCATACAATCAACTTCAACTGTGACCGAAATAAACGCTGAAGGAAAGTATTTATTTCCCGGCGTCATTGACGACCAGGTGCATTTCCGTGAGCCAGGGCTTACACATAAAGCCAACATTCATACCGAAGCAAGAGCAGCTGTTGCCGGTGGTGTTACTTCCTTTATGGAAATGCCCAATACCATTCCCAATGCACTGAACCTGGAATTACTCGAAGATAAATACAGCATTGCAGCACAAACTTCCATAGCCAACTATTCCTTTTATATGGGCACAAGTAACCAGAGTGCTGATGATACGTTGAAAGCAAATGATTTTAAGAATGATATTTGCGGAATAAAAATTTTCATGGGTGCCAGTACAGGTAATATGCTGGTGGATAATTACAATACATTAGATAAAGTATTTCGTGAAAGTGAAATGCTGATTGCCACCCATTGTGAAAGTGAAACCATTATTAAAGAAAATTATGACCGGATAAAAGCAGAGAAGGGCGAGCTAACAGCAGCAGATCATCCATTGATCAGAAGCGTAGATGCCTGTTATGAATCTTCCTTAACAGCGATACAAATTGCCCGGCAGTATAATACACGTTTGCATATTCTTCACATCAGCACAGCAAAAGAACTGGAGCTGTTTGGTAATATGATGCCGTTGAAAGAAAAACGCATTACCAGTGAAGTATGTGTGCATCATTTACATTACACTTCTGATGATTATGCAACACAAGGTTACAGCATCAAATGCAATCCAGCCATCAAATCAAAAGAAAACAAAGAAGGTTTGTGGAAAGCATTGCTCGATGACCGAATTGATGTCATTGCCACCGATCATGCACCGCATACTTTAGAAGAAAAAGGGTTGATCAGAAGTTTGGAGGGTGTTCTTTTCCCCTCTCCTTTGGAGAGGGATGGGGTGAGGCCGGGGCAGGGTTATGAACATGCTCATGCCGGCCTTCCACTTGTTCAGCATCCATTACTATTAATGCTGCATTACTATAAAGAAGGAAGAATTTCATTAGAGAAGATTGCTGAAAAGATGAGTCATGCTGTTGCTGATTGTTTCCAGATCAAAGAGCGTGGTTATATCCGTGAAGGTTATCATGCGGATCTGGTGTTGATTGATCTGCATCAAACATCAACAGTAAGCAAAGAAAATATTCTTTACAAGTGTGGCTGGAGTCCATTAGAAGGGTTTACATTTTCAGCAAGTATTACCCATACATTTGTAAATGGTCATTTGGTTTATGCAAATGGAGCAATCAATGAATCTCATAAAGGACAACGATTAAAATTCGAAAGGAGTTAACGTTGCCCCGACCGCAGGTAGAGGTTTCATAAATTTTCGACAGTTAAATTTTAATGAGATGTCTCGTCCCTCGACATGACGTTTGAAAACTTGGAAATAGACAAAGTCACATATTACGATCTCTCCATTCTCAACAACGAAGAAGAATATTCGCTGCTGCACCGGATTAATTTCTGTATCACAGTTGGAGGTAAAGAACGTCTGCAATACATGCTCACACATCCGCACCATAATCTGCAACGGATTGAACAGACGCAGAAGGCATTGCAGCAAATCGGCGCAGTCATGCATCAATGGCCAAATGAAATCAGCAATGGAACCATCCTGATGCTGGAGAAATTTTATGGTTACCCGTTTGATAAAATACCCGACAGTCTTTCACCAGTTCCTGCTTTCTTATACCAGGTTTTTGATACACATGATTATAATCTCGTCAGGTATACCGTTGGGCATTTCATCGATTTTCTGAAAGGGATGAAACACCTTGAGCAATTATTATCTGCTGATGATGCTTCGCCTTTATTATTAACAATTGTAACAGAGATCAGGAAAAGAGTAAAAGAGGATCTTGTTCAGCAGATGATTGCAACAGAAAAATCAAAGAAGCTTTCACCAGCAAAAATGTTGCGCTTTGGCAACTACCTGCGTTATGAATTCAGGCAGAGTGCGGAACTGTTGATTGATCTGTATCATCAACTCGATGCCTATTACAGCATGGCACAAGCTGTACAGAAATTTGATCTGCATTTCCCCAAGATGCAGGAAAGCGATGAGCCGATGATCCAGGCAAAAGGATTATATCATTTGCTATTGCAAACTCCTGTTGCTTACGATATCACACTCAATCCGCAAACCAATTTTTTGTTTTTAACCGGGGCCAATATGGCCGGCAAAAGCACTTTCATAAAATCGGTAGGGTGTGCCGTATATCTTGCACATCTGGGAATGGGTGTACCTGCACAAAGCATGCAGCTGAGTTTGTTTGATGGATTGCTGAGTAATATCCAGGTGCAGGATAATATTGTAAAAGGCGAAAGCTATTTCTTCAATGAAGTACAGCGAATCAAGAATACAGTCATAAAAATTACTGATGGAAGAAAATGGCTGGTGCTCATTGATGAATTGTTTAAAGGAACCAATATCCAGGATGCGATGCATTGCAGTACAACAGTGATCAAAGGTTTACTCAAGATTAAAAATTCTCTCTTTATTCTTTCAACACATTTGTATGAAATTGGTGAAGAGCTGAAAGCATATCCAAATATTACCTTCCGCTATTTTGAAACCACAGCAACAGATGAACAACTTCATTTCAGTTATCAGTTGAAAGAGGGCATCAGCAACGATCGGCTTGGTTATTTAATTTTGAAGAGAGAAAAAGTTGTGGAGATGCTGGAGAAACTATAAATTTGATTAAAACAAATATTTACCGATGAAAAGTAAATTTTTTCTCCCTTGTTTCAGTGTCTTGTTTATAATGTTTTTATTCTTATCTCTTAATAGTTATTCTCAAATGATTAGATGTGACTTTCTCAAAATTAATAGTCTAAACACTGTTGATGACAGCACAGATATAAAAGATTTTGTAATAAAAAAAGACGGAGAAAAAATTTA
>JANOIQ010000606.1:0-13669 GCA_031407835.1 Chitinophagaceae bacterium | reverse complement strand
AAACAAAAAACCCGCCTTCAAAGTTGAAGAACGGGAAAAAAAATTGTGCCCACGAAAGGAATCGAACCTTCACATCCTTGCGAATGGCAGATTTTGAGTCTGCTGCGTCTACCAATTCCGCCACATGGGCTTGTAACGATTATTTTTTAGTAAGAACTTTTGTTTGGGCTGCAATATTACAGAATCTTTCCTATCGCATGAAATTTTTTACAAATCACAAAACCCTGATATCTTATCTTGCAAACCGATAAAACCATTTACATGCTCAAATTAGGACTCATCAGGGAAGGAAAAATACCGGCAGATAACCGGGTGGCCCTCACACCGGCACAATGTAAATGGATTCATAAAAATTCAGCGGATGTACAAGTGATTGTACAGTCATCTTCATCAAGAAGCTTTACTGACAAGGAATACAAAGTTGCGGGAGTTGAAGTAAAAGATGATTTAAGTGAATGCGATATCTTATTCGGCATTAAAGAAGTACCCGTTGATCAGCTGATCCACGGCAAAACCTATCTTTTTTTCTCCCATACCAAAAAGGCCCAGCTGCATAATCAAAAACTGATGCAGCAAATGGTGAAGGAGAATATTACCCTGATCGACTATGAATGTTTAACACACGAAGATGGTCAGCGCATCATTGGCTTTGGATTTTTTGCAGGAGTTGTTGGTGCTCATAACGGCATCATGGCCTATGGCAACCGAACAGGAGCTTTTAAACTTGGGCGTGTAGGCGATGTAAGAGATTACCGTCAGTTGATTCATACTTATTTCGGATTGAAACTGCCAAAGATAAAAATTGCCATTACCGGAAGCGGTCGTGTTGCACATGGATTACTTGAAATCATGAACCTGCTGGGAGTAAATGAAGTGGAGCCGTTCGATTACCTGCACCGGCAATATGAATATCCTGTATATGTTCACTTAAAAGGAAGGGATCTGTACGAACGGAAAGATGATGGCACCTACAACCGTGATAATTTTCATGAAGATCCCACCGTATACAAATGCAGCTTTACCCCATTTGTAAAGCAGACAGATATTTTAATGAATGGTGTGTATTGGGATAAAATTATTCCGCCATTATTTATGCTAGAAGATTTTCAAAGTGATACATTCCGGATTAAAACGATTGCTGATATTACCAATGATACAAATGGATCAGTGCCTGTCAATATCGGGGATTCAACAATCGCTGATCCTGTATATGGTGTTGATAAAACAACTCTGCAGAAGACTGTTCCTTATGCTGCCAATTCTGTAGATATCATGGCTGTAGGCAATTTGCCCAACGAGTTACCCAGAGATGCATCAAGGTATTTTGGTGAACAGCTGATCAAGTTTGTACTTGAAGATTTAGCGAAAGGAGGATCATCCATTATTGAAAGGGCAACTGTATTGAAGAATGGAAAGTTAACGGAGGAATACAGCTATCTGAAAGAATATGCAGGGTTGTAAAACAGAGGTAAGATGTATAATGTACCCACTGTTCATCATAAGTATAAATAATAGTCTTTCAGTAAATCTATGAAATCTGCAGTGTATTGATTTGCTTCATCTTTGATTGACAATTCTTTCATTTCAGTATTTCTTTTCCCCCTTTCAAATAAAAGAATACTTCTGAAAAAAGAATGATTGACACTTTGCTTTACGTTGAGTTGTACAGATAGAAATAATCCGTGTTTACCTGCTACAGTTATAAACTGTTCTGAACGATGATAAGGAAGCAACACTGCAAAATTTCCATCTTCTGATAAATGCTGATCAACTACCTGCAGCAATTCATCAAGCTTCAACCCTTCATCATGCATCGCCACATTTCTGTTCGGTGCACCTGATTTCAAATCACCTTCATAAAAAGGCGGATTACTGACGATGAAATCATATTTATTTTGAAACTGAAATTCTTTTACATCAGCATGAATCAGTTGCAGGCGTTCTTTCCACAGTGACGTTTCGATATTTTCTTTCGCCTGCTGATAAGAAGGATCATCTATTTCAATTCCATCAATTGCAGCATTGCATTTTTGCGCCAGCATTAACATAAGCAAGCCACTGCCAGCTCCAATATCCAGCACTCTTCTTACTTCATTCCTCTTACTTCTTATTTCCTCTGCTGCCCATGCACCAAACAAACAACTATCCGTACTCACTTTTAATGCAGCCCTTTCCTGTTGAATCGTAAACTGTTTGAACTGAAAATATGAGTTTGCCAATGCTAAATAATAGTACTAAAGATAATGAGTCAGCAAAAAGATGAGAATAAAAAAAAGTCGGGCCTCCCTTTCCTTTGGAGAGGGAACGAGGGTGAGGTTTTACCACTCCGCCCTTGCACTGGGACTAACACTTAACGAAGCAAAATCATTCTCTAAATATTTATAATAGCCCGTCATGGCAATCATGCCCGCATTATCGGTGCAATATTCAAAAGAAGGAATAAACGTTTTCCAGTGATGCTTCTCTCCCATTTCAACAAATGCTTTACGCAAACCGCTGTTGGCACTTACACCTCCTGCCAGGCAAATTTGCCGGATGCCTGTTTGAAGCGATGCCTTCTTCAGCTTGTTCAACAGAATAGAAACAATGCGTTGCTGAACAGAGGCACAGATATCGTTTAAATTATCTTTCACAAATTGCTGCTGTTCTTCTTCTGTTGCAAGAAATTCTTCTTTAAACAGTAAACTTGTTCCTGCATTTTTTAGGAAATACAGGATAGATGTTTTCAATCCGCTGAAACTGAAATTCAGATCAGGGATCTGTGGTTCAGGAAATTTAAACCGATCAGGATCTCCCAGTTGAGCATACTTATCGATCAATGGTCCGCCGGGATAAGGCAGCCCCAGCAGCTTGGCAGTTTTATCAAACGCTTCCCCTGCTGCATCATCAATTGTTTCGCCTAATATATTCATCTGAGTGGGCGACTCACATAATACAATTTGTGTATGTCCGCCACTCACTGTTAAACATAAAAAGGGAAACTGAGGTTTATCATCAGCAATGAGGTTGGCAATAACATGTGCCTGCATATGATGTACAGCAATCAATGGAATAGCTAAAGCAAGAGAAAGTGATTTGGCAAACTGCGTTCCTACCAGCAATGAACCTATTAACCCCGGTGCCTGTGTAAATGCAACCGCATTGAGTTCTTTCATCTCAACACCAGCATCTTTCAACGCTTCATCCACAACGGGTACAATATTCTGCATATGTGCCCTGCTTGCCAGTTCGGGCACAACACCGCCAAATTTTTCGTGAATCGATTGTGCAGCTATCACATTCGACAAAATAATTCCATCCCGGCAAACCGAAGCTGCAGTTTCATCGCAGGAAGACTCTATGGCTAGTATTGAAATCACAAATTAAAAATGAAGAATAAAAAATGTAAAAGTACGGGTACCCGACTTTCTTATTTCTGATTTTTTATTTCCCATTTCTTATTTGCTCCTGATAGCTACCACCGGATCCATCCTGGCTGCAATAAATGCAGGAATAATTCCGGCAAGAATACCTGTGACGATACAAACCATCACTGCTCCAAGAAATAAACTTAAAGATATAAATACCTGGAACTTGAAGACACTTGTGAGAATGAACGTTAATCCGAATACCATCAGCAAACCAAAGATTCCTCCCAGTACACAGAGAAACGCACTTTCCATTAAAAACTCGCTGAGGATGGTTCTGCTTTTAGCACCGATTGCTTTTTTCAAACCAATGATACTGGTACGTTCACGAACAGTTACAAACATGATATTGGCTACACCAAATATGCCAACGATAAAAGAAAGAATGGTAATAGCAATACCTCCAATCGTCATACCATTGAATATGGAAGTGATCTGGCTTGTACCACTGCTAACATCATTCAATGCAAAATTATCTTCCTGTTTCGGGTTTAAACGCCTTACCCCACGCATTACACCACGTAATTCATTTTTCAAATCTGCTACAGGAACATTATCTCTTCCCTTCACAATCATAAAACCATCGCTTCTTGATTCATTACCCACCTGGCTGGCAAATGTATATGGAATCATAATTACATTATCAAAATCCCAACCACCAATTAAACTTTGTCCCTGCTTTTTTACCACACCCACCACATTTACTTTACGTCCTTTAATCATCACTGTTTTACCAACAGCTACTTCCGGCTTATCAAATAACTTTTCAGCAACATTAAAACCCATCACCATTGTAGCTGAACCGTAACCAAACTCACTCATACTAAGGTATCGGCCCCAACCAATTTCAATAGGTTGTATTTTATCAAATTCTTCTGTAATACCATACCAGTTTACACTAGCCAGTGATACATCTTCATAATCAACACTCGAAGCATTGAAATATGTAAATGCTACATTGCTTGCAAGGGAAACACTTCTTTTTACCGGGCCCATTTCTTTAAACTTGGGATTGGGTCGGCTCATATATTTCCACCAGGGATATTCAGTTCCTCCACCCCATGGCCATTTTTGTACATAGATTGTATTGTTGCCGAATGATTTGAATTCATTCTTGATATTACTTTCCAAACTGCCCACCGTTGCCATTACACTGATGATACAAAAGATACCAAACGTAATGCCCAGCAGACTTAAAAATGTACGCAGTTTGTTTTTTTTCAGCTCCTGTATAGCGAACAGCAGACTGTTCCAGAAAATTTCAAAGGTTTTCCGCATACTCAAATGTAAAATGAAATCCTGAAGTGCAAAGAAAATTATTACAGGCGGAAAGCTGCTGAAACGTACCTTTGCGGCCTCTAAAAAAGCTGCCAGCTTCTTGCTGCAAGCCACAAGGATGGGTCTTGCGTGCAGCTTGCAGCTAATAGCTAAAAGCTTATTCATGAAATTTGAAAACGAAATAAAACGCCGCCGCACATTTGCGATCATTTCTCACCCCGATGCCGGTAAAACCACACTTACGGAGAAATTGCTCCTGTTTGGTGGTGCCATCCAGGTGGCAGGTGCTGTAAAAAGCAACAAGATCAAAAAATTTGCTACAAGTGATTTCATGGAGATTGAACGCCAGCGTGGCATCTCCGTGGCCACTTCGGTAATGACCTTTGAATACAATGGTACACTGATTAACCTGCTCGATACGCCCGGTCACAAAGATTTTGCAGAAGACACCTACCGCACATTAACCGCTGTTGACAGTGTTATTCTGGTTATTGACAGTGTGAATGGTGTGGAAGATCAAACAAGACGTTTGATGGAAGTGTGCCGCATGAGAGATACACCTGTGATTGTTTTTGTGAACAAAATGGATCGTGATGGGAAGAACCGTTTTGATTTAATGGAAGAAGTGGAAAAAGAACTGAACATCCACCTTCATCCCATGACATGGCCTATCAACAGTGGTAAAGAATTCAAGGGTGTGTATGATCTGGATAAAAAGAGTTTGGTTTTATTTGCAGCCAATACCAAGGCCAGTGTTGAAGATGTGGTGGAGATTAAAGATCTGACTACTCCGGTTCTTGATACAAAAATTGGAGAAGCAGATGCAAAAGTTTTACGTGAAGATGTAGAATTGGTAGACGGCGTGTATGGCGAGTTGAACGTTGAAGATTATTTAAAAGGAAAAATTGCACCTGTATTCTTTGGTAGTGCCGTGAATAATTTTGGTGTAAAAGAAATGCTGAATACGTTTGTCCGCATTGCACCATTGCCGCAAAGCCGGGATACTTCAACCCGTCGGTTAGATGTAAATGAAGACAAGTTCAGTGGTTTTATTTTTAAGATTCATGCAAACCTTGATCCCAAACACAGAGATCGTATTGCCTTCTTACGTGTGTGCAGCGGTCGGTTTGAACGCAACAAATATTACCATCATGTTCGGTTAGATAAAGATGTTCGTTTCAGTAACCCCTACTCTTTTCTTGCCCGTCAGAAAGATGTAATTGAAGAAGCTTTCCCCGGGGATGTGGTTGGTTTGTTTGATACTGGTAATTTTAAAATTGGTGACACCTTAACTGAAGGTGAGAATTATTATTTCACAGGTATTCCATCCTTCTCGCCTGAGTTGTTTAAAGAAGTAGTGAATAAAGATCCGATGAAGACCAAGCAGCTGGAAAAAGGTTTGCTGCAGTTAACTGATGAAGGTGTTGCACAATTGTTCACGCAATTTGGTGGCAATAAAAAGATCATTGGTTGTGTGGGTGAACTGCAGTTTGAAGTGATTCAATACCGTTTGCTGCACGAATATGCTGCCAGTGCGGAGTTCAGAGCCATGCCTTATTACAAAGCCTGCTGGATCACCAGTAAGGATCAGAAAAAATTAGATGACTTTACAAGATTCAAAACCAACAATATTGCTGCCGATAAAGACGGACATTTGGTTTACCTGGCACAGAGTGAATGGTTTTTAAATACAGAACGTCAGAATAATCCGGATATTGAATTTCATTTTACTAGTGAGATACACAAGGAAGGGTAAGGCAGATGTAATAACGTGTCTGACGTCTCGAAGAGCGCCTGACACATAGTTATAGTGCAGATTAAAAAAAGCATCAACCTGTCATGATAATTTTCCAATCAGAACGCTTATATGTTCAGCCATATACAGAGGCTGATGCTGATATCTTCTTTCAGCTGAATGGCGATGCGGAAATAATGCAGTACATCCGTGAACCAAAGACAAAAGAACAAAGCGATCAATTCCTGGAGGAAAATCTTCAGTTCTATAAAGATCATCCGGGCCTCGGACGGTTTGCAGTGTTTACAAAAGCTGATCAGCAGTTCGCCGGTTCATTTTCATTGCTGTCGATAGATAAGAGTGAAAATATTCATCTTGGTTATGCTTTGCTGAAACCTTTTCATGGCAAAGGTTTAGCAACAGAACTGGTAAAAGCATCGTTTGATTATGTATTCAGAACAATTGCCAGCAATACAGTACAGGCATTAACCGTAGAAGAAAACATCGGTTCGCAGAAAGTATTATTGAAGTGTGGATTTCAATTCACCGGAACAATGATACATGAAGAGGAAGAAGTGATGGTGTTTGAATTGAAAAGAGAAGGGCAACTGCAGCAAGTACCATAAAAACACAAGTAAAAAGCTTCTTACAATCAACACGAAACGCTTAATTTACGTGTAAGCAGGCTGCGGTTTTCTTTTTTATAGAAGTTAAGAATCATAAGAAGGTAAATAACATCAAGTATAAAACATAAAACTCCCAGCAATTGTAAAAAAATGCTGAAGCCTTGAAAAAGAAAAATTGTTGCACAAAGTGTTCCTAAGCATTTCCAAAACGCAATTCCGAAAGATTGCCCTGAAATTGATTTTCTTTTCAGCAGCATGTCAATATACAAGGCTGAAATAAGAACACTCATAATAAATGCTGAATTTGTAATGGCAATTGGACCGGTAGCTATATCATAATAATAAAGGATGAGCCCGGCACTGGCGATTGTAAACAAACTAAAAGGTAAAAAGTAGTTGTGAAGCCCTTCATTCTTCCATTCCTTTTTTCCATACAAAAAATAACAGGTTAAAATAATCACATCCAGAAAAAACCATAATCGGTTAACCTGTGTTTGCAGGCCTGCTTTTGAAGGAATTAGAATAAAGCCATATAAAAATTCCCAGCAAATGTTAAAGGCAAGTGCAATAAAAGGCATTCCATAGGTTTTGTCTTTTATAGAACGATAAATAATTAAAACATAAGAAGCTAACCACCCAAAGGCTACACCAAGTAATAAAAGTATGGCTACTGTTTTTGAAAACGAATCCATTTGCGTGTATTTCGTAATTAACTGGTGAATCGTTAAACATTCCTACACCTTCCCCACTCTCTCCATCATCTTCTCCACTAATTTATACGTAGCAGGACAGTACTCTACATTCTGCTTGTACACATGTACCCACTCTGTGAAATTCTTTTTGGTATGATGAGGAAAGGTTGCACAATCAACAGGGCGGATAGCATAAATGGAACACTTATTATCTTTTAAGTTGAGGAACTGGCAGGGTTGCTTTTTATTCATCATATCACCAGTGCCACGTTCTTTAAATAACCACTTATCTGTAAACTCCTGTGGCGTTTGATCGAAGTGTGAAGAAATGCGTTTGATATCCTGTTTGGTAAAAGTTGGTGTCATCGTCTTGCAGCAATTAGCGCAAGCCAAACAATCTGTTTCTGCCCATACTTCCTTATCTGCTTCCTTTGCCAGCTTATCCATCCCTTTAGGTTTCACTGTTTCCAAACGGGTAAGAAAATAACGGAAGCGGCGACGGTTCTTATTCATCAAACGTTTAAACGAAGGCAGATGCAGTGATTTCATTCAAAATTCAATTAAGCTGCGAATATAGTCATTCACTATTTAAAAAACAGAAGGCGGGCCATAAAGACGCAAAGACTGAAAGTTCAAAAAGAAAAATCATACTTCTTTCTTTGTGCCTTTGCGTATTAGTGGCAAATATTTGTTCTTATCTTTCATTCTTCAATTTAAACAAGATCATGTGGGAACCGTATAAAAAAGGATTCAAAGCTTACCTCCAGTTAGAAAAGTCGCTGAGTGAAAATTCAGTGGTGGCTTATCTGCATGATGTGGAGATGCTGACACAATACCTGCAGGCGATCAATGATCTGAAAGCCCCTGCTGATCTAACACTGAAAGAATTACAGCAGTTTCTGAAATGGATTACAGAATTAGGATTGAGTGCGGGCAGCCAGGCAAGAATCATTTCCGGATTGCGGCAGTTTTATAAATATTGTTTATTGGAACAGATCACCATCAAAGATCCTACTGCTTTATTGGAAGCACCAAAGCTGAAGAGATCATTGCCCGATACATTGAGCTTCCAGGAAATTGAAAGTATGATGAACAAGATTGATTTCAGTAAACCGGAAGGCGGACGAAACAAAGCGATTCTTGAAACGATGTACAGTTGTGGCCTGCGTGTAAGTGAGTTGGTGAACCTGAAACTTTCCAATCTGTATTTCGATGTAGGTTTTATCCGTGTCATTGGTAAAGGTGATAAAGAACGGTTGGTGCCTATTGGGAGCAGTGCCATTAAGTATATCAACATTTATAAGAATGATATCCGTGTTCATCTCAAGATCAAACCCGGTAAAGAAGATTTTTTATTCCTGAATAAATACGGAAATGAATTATCAAGGATCATGATTTTTTTAATTATAAAAGACTTGGCTATGCAGGCTGATATTAAAAAAAATATTTCACCGCATACCTTCCGTCATTCATTTGCTACGCATCTTGTGGAAGGTGGTGCTGATCTCCGTGCTGTACAGGAAATGCTGGGGCATGAAAGTATTACCACCACTGAAATATATACCCATCTCGACAGGGAATTTTTAAGAAAAACATTAGAACAATTTCATCCGGGCTTTGGTCATAAATAAAACGATCCACTCCATCTCATAAGAAAGGAGGTATAGCAAGGCTATTCATTATTGGTTCAATTCTATCAATCAACCGTTTCCTGATTCTTGCCAGCTTTGTGGGCTTTTCTACAAATTGAATCTTATAAATGCTTTCTATCTCCCTCTCCATTTTCAGTGCATTATTATACCGGTTACTGAGCGAAAAAACCTCTCCTTTTGAAAGATTAACAGGCAACAGTAATTTCAACCTGTTGTTAAATAATTTGCTGTTTAACTGGTACTGGAGTGAATATTCGCATCTGTTCAACTCTGGATTAAATGACAGAGCGATATCTTTCAATGTATCAAATTTCCAGTCTTTTTCAAACAGTAAATAGTTAAACACACAAAGCTGGTAAGATGGATTGATAATAAACGATTCGCTTCCCGATAAATCCTGTAAATAAATAACAGCTTCACCAAACTTCTCCACAAGGGAAGTTCTTAGGTCTTGGATATTGAATAACATAGCAGGGTTTTAAAAGATGTTGAATTTTATCTGTAATGCATGTCAGCGTTTCCCATGACTGCTGCTCCGTCTTCATAGTTTTCATATAAACCACCAAACCTGTGTTCAATGTCTTTCATTGCATGAATCATTTCTCTTGAAATCCTTTCTTTTTCTGCAAGCCTCATCGTTAATTCATTCACTGTTACATGCAAACCATCTCTGATCTGCAGTAGCTCTTCCATTGCATTCGACTTTTCAGCAATTTGCAGTTGAAGTGTTTCAATGAACTCCTGCTGTTCACCTTCAGTTACAAGTACAGATTGATGCAGCTGCTGAAATTCGGTTAACCGTTCTTCAGCTGCCTGTTTTTCCTGATGTAACTGGTTGATGGTTTGATTCAACCGCTCATTACTTGACAACAACTGCTCATACGAATATGTATCACGGAAAATTCCGGTTAAATGGTCTCTGAACTGTTCGATTGATGCAGAAACCTGTTGGGCCGTTGTGCGTATGATGGTTATTTCTTCTTTTTGAGAAACGATTGGTGCAGCGGCTGTAAACTCCTCAGCCTGTTTATTTAATTTATTCTGCAATTGCTGTATTTCCTGCTTTAAAAATTCCTCACTTTTATTATTATCAAATATCCTGATCTTATCTTCATAATCTTTTTGCTGCTCTTCTTTTTCCCGCAGTTGCTCCTGCAATTTCAAAACAATCAGTTCTTCTTCTTTCTGCTGTTCCTGAATAAGTTTTCTATATTCAGCAAGCGCAGATATTTCCTGTTGATATAATGACTCTGTTTCAATTCTCTGTTGTTCCGATTGTGCAAGACGTTGTTCAAGGTGCAGCAAATTTTCTTCCTGAAGACTGATTTTACTATGCAGATTAAGTAACACCTGGTTAGCTGTAACATTTATGTTATTTTCAATATCCCATTCATCATCCTGCAAACCCGATTTCATATTTTCAATATGATTCAATGCTTTAGCATATTGCAACTGCAGATCAAAGTTTTTCTTCTCCGATTGCTTCATTTCATCCTGTAAATTTTTCGCCTCTTCTTCTTTTTTGATTATTTCGGCACTGAACTTACTCTGCAGGGTTTCAAGCTCCAGTTCCAGCTGTTCAGTATTGTCCTTTTTTGTACGGGGCCATACTTTGTCAAAGAATGATTTTAACAAAAAACCAGTCAGTAATGCTCCTGTAAATATGAACATTAATTCCTTTGTGCCCAATGTAAAGATGCTGCCGGGTAAAAAAAATAAATTACTCATAACCTTTCCTGTGGTTTATGTAAGTTTAAAAAGCACTTATTAATTGAGATACATGGATAGTTTCACAACTAAGGACTCAGTGGGGGCAAATTGGTAATTGCAAATATCAAACCAAAAGTGAAAGAATGTGGATAACAAAAAAACGGGTCATTGTTAATGACCCGATCTTATATGCAATACTTATGCTTTACAATACTAAAACTTTACTGGTTTGCTGCCATTTTTTTTGTTCGTCCATTACCTGCAGCAAATAAATTCCGGCTGCTATACGGGTTGTTAAATGAATCTGCTCAGTTTGATTCTTATTGGATATCTGTTTTTGACAACTATAGATCACCTGACCAGATGAGCCTGTTAAACGGATTTGATAAAGACCTTCTTTAACATTTGGGAAGGATATGTTAATTGTTCCTGATGGGGAAACAGGGTTGGGATAAACATTCCATTTCAGCGAAGGATTGTTAAGTTGGCTATCTTGTTTATTCATTGTCCATTTGCATGTTGAAACACATTGTATGCCACATGAAATAGTTCTGCAACGAATCGTTCTGTATCCAACTACATCAACTGATTTCAGTTCAATCACATCTCTTTCAAGCAACACCTCATTTCTGTTTCTGGTTATATCTCTAAGAGAAAGCTCTCTGGTCTTATATCCGGCACATGAAATTTTTAATTTATAATCCAGCGATTTTAATAAGCCTGTTTCAATTATCCCAAACTCATTGGCCACAAATGAAACTGAATCGCCTGTTTTCAATGAAGTGGCAGTAAGTGTTGCAAAACCAACTCCCACCCTATCCTTTGAATCTCTGATTGTAAATTTCCTTTCAAATGCTTTTTTTGTAGTGATGAGAATAATTCCATGGGCAGCCCGGTAACCATAAATTGTTGATGCAACAGCATCTTTCAAAATATCTATTCTTTCAATATTATTCGGATCGATGGATTTAATTTGAGCTGATTCATAAACCAATCCATCTACTACGTATAATGGTTCATTTCCCTCCTGACTTCCAGAACCGCATCTCATGAATATTCTGGTTGAAGGGCCGGAAGCGCCTGATGATTTCATTGAAGAAGTATTTTCACCCGGCACCTTACCAATATCGGGAACAGTTGGCTGTGCTGTTACGGTTAATGATTGAAGCATCAATAAAAGCATTATCAGTTTTATTCTCATGGCGTTTTTAGTTTTGATTAAATAAAAAAAGGTCAGGTCGCTTTGAGCGGCCTGACCGATAACAGTTTTTACTTTTCAATCACCACACTTTCTTTCTGCTTATTTTCTTTCTTAGCAATACTTGTTACATGCTGCACCAGCTTTATAAACTCAGCCCTGTATCCTTCATCATCTTTTCCCAATGAACCGGTTGCCAGCTTCAGTACTTTTTCATACGATGCATCTGCTTTGAATTCTGAATTACGCAACAGCATTCCAAACTGTGCCACTGCACTCACAAAACGGAAATTTTCTGATGTCTGATCCACAGGAACTTTCTCATCTGTTACAGGATGTACAATCAGTTTACTTACATCAGCATCAGGTTCTTTGTAGCGGAACTTAATCGTCATAATTTCATTCTTCAGTTCACTCTTCTTATTCTTTGGCAGCTTTTGATATTTTAACTCATCCACATCTTCCATAAAATCACTTTCCACACCAACCGGAATAATTTCATACAAAGCAGTTACCGTATGACCGCTTCCCAATTCACCGGCATCTTTTTTATCGTTGTTGAAATCTTCTTTATTAAGCATGCGGTTTTCGTAACCCACAAGCCGATAACCCTGTACCAGTGCCGGGTTAAATTCTATCTGCAGCTTTACATCTTTGGCAATGGTGAACATAGTTCCGCCAAATTCATTCACCAGTACTTTCTTTGCTTCATTCATCCCATCAATGTATGCATGATTACCATTACCCTTGTTGGCAAGCTTCTGCATTTTGTTGTCTTTGTAATTACCCATACCATAACCCAGTACAGTTAAGAACACACCGCTTTTACGTTCTTCTTCAATCAACCGTTCCATTGCATCATCACTGCTCATTCCGATATTAAAATCACCATCAGTACAAAGGATCACTCGGTTGTTGCCGTCTTTCTTAAATTGTTCTTTCGCAACTTTATAAGCTAACTGAATACCTGCACCACCGGCAGTTGATCCTCCAGCTTCCAGTTTGTCAATTGCTGCTGTAATTTTTTCTTTATTCATTCCACTTGTTGAAGGAAGCACCAAGCCTGCTGCGCCTGCATATACTACGATGGCTACATTATCCTGTTCACGCAACTGATCAACCAATAATTTCAAGGATGCTTTCACCAATGGAAGTTTGTTGGGATCAATCATGGAACCACTCACATCAATCAGGAATACCAGGTTAGATGGAGGAAGTTTATCTGTTGCAATTTGTTTTCCCTGCAAACCAATCATCACCAGTTTGTGTTGCTTATTCCATGGACAAACACTCATTTCTGTATTGATGCTGAAGGGATCATTACCTGTTGGCTGTGGATATTTGTATTTGAAATAGTTGATGAACTCTTCC
>JANOIQ010000598.1:0-6878 GCA_031407835.1 Chitinophagaceae bacterium | reverse complement strand
CTGGGCCATATTTGTAACAATGGGTGCCGAACAGTTTGGAACCAATCTGCGGGCAACTGCTGCAACTACAATTCCCAATATGGTTCGGGGAGCATTGCCTTTAATTAACCTCATGTTCCTGAATTTATTTCAAAAATCATGGGGCTGGAATTTAACAAAAAGCGGAATTGTTACAGGTGTTGTTGTTATTGGCATTACATTGATTGCTGCTTATTTTACTGAAGAAACTTTTCATAAAGATCTGAATTATGCAGAAGGAGAGGAGATGCTTCCTTAAAAGCCCCTAGCCTTTGAAGTGGAATTTAATACATCACAAATGAGTAACGAGTTTAAAAAAAGTGATACTGATTCCGGCTCTCCCTTTAGGGAGCGGGGAGGGTTAAAATTTCTCGTCATTCGTTTTTCATCTATTGGTGATATCGTATTAACCACCCCCGTTGTTCGTTGTTTGAAACAGCAGGTTCCCGATGCTGAAATTCATTATCTCACTAAATTCAGTTTTCATAAAGTCATTTCATCGAATCCGTACATCGATAAGTTTTATTATCTGCAGGATAATCTTGATTTGCTGATGCATGAATTGAAAGAAGAAAACTATGATTACATCATTGATCTGCATCACAACCTCCGTACACTGAAGATTAAGAAGCAACTGAAAGTGAAAGCCTTTGCATTCAATAAACTGAATATCCAAAAGTGGCTGCTCACAAATCTTAAGATCAACCGGATGCCGCCTGTTCATATTGTTGACCGCTATCTTGATACAGTAAAATCATTTTCAGTAGCAAACGATGGAAAAGGATTGGATTATTTTATTCCCAAAGAAGAAGAGATTCAGCAAAAAGATTTGCCACATGCTCATTCGTTGGGTTATGTTGGAATTGTGATTGGAGCAGCACATGCAACCAAGAAGCTACCTGTACACAAATTAAAAGAACTGTGTACGTTGCTTGATCATCCTGTTGTATTACTCGGCGGTGCTGAGGACAGAGCTGCCGGGGATGAAATTGCAACTGTTGACAACATTAAAATCTACAATGCCTGCGGTAAGTTTTCAATCAATGAAAGTGCGGATCTTGTTCGTAAAGCAAAACTCATCATTACACATGATACAGGGCTGATGCATATTGCAGCTGCTTTTAAAAAGCCAATCATCAGTGTGTGGGGAAATACGGTTCCTGTATTTGGTATGACTCCTTATTATGGCAACAATCCTTTTCCGGCTTCACAATTTGAAATCAATGGTTTGGGCTGCAGGCCATGTTCAAAAATTGGATATGATGCATGCCCGAAAAAACACTTTAAATGCATGGAGCAGCAGGATGTAACAAAAATTGCTGCGCTGGCGCAGCAATGGGCTAAACAATTAAGATGATGAACTATTATTTCACATGATTTCCTGTCCACGTTCCCTCTTTGTTAAATACATTATAGCCGGTATTTGAATCAGCACATAAATAGTTTCCTGTCCACTCGCCATTTTTTTCAAAATGATTATAAGTTCCTTCTGAAGTGAGTACATAATAGCAGGTCCATTCGCCCTTAATATCAAAACAGATTAACACATCTTTCATTGGCTTGGTGATATAGCCAATGAGATTATCTTTTTCATCATATAAATATAATCCCCTCCAGCTTGCATTTTTGGGGTTAAGGTTTTTATACAGCATCGGGTTCAGCAACTGATTACTCATTGGGTTAAGCTCAGCATTTGCTTTTGGATTGATCCTCTTATTTTCAGCAGGATTAATTGCCCTATTATAAGCAGGGTTGATATTCCAGTTTGTTTTTGGATTAATGCCGGGATTATGCTCCGGGCTGATATTTCTGTTATGAGCAGGACTTAGACTAAGATCAATTTTTGGATTATGCATCGTTGTGGGCTCCTGTGCCATTGCAGATAGGGCAAAAAAACTAAATGCTAAAAATAGAATTCCATCAGAAAAAGATTTTTTCAAATTCATAGACACGATTTAATAGTAAAACTGAGTTTAGGCTTCAAAGGAATACGGCGGTTCTATAGCAGAATAATTGGGAGGTTTTGTCTTACAGACTCAGGTTTATTTTACGATGGATATTAAAGATACTCGAATTTTTCAGCATAGTAAAAGTATAAATTTTTTTACAAATGGCAACACACAGTGAAAAACTTCTCTGTTACGGGCATAAAAAAGCCGCTTCAATTTTGAAGCGGCTTTCATTTGTTCCATTCTTATTATAATGTTTTCAACACATCGTTCATACTTCTTACAGCATCTGCACTTTTGTTAAATGCTGCCTGCTCGTCGGCATTCAGTTCAAAATCAACAATTTTTTCCCAGCCATTTCTGCCAATGGTAACAGGAACACCTAAACAAATATCTTTCTGACCATATTCACCTTCCAGTTTCACACAGCAGGTAAATAATTTCTTTTCATCACGCAGAATGCTTTCAACCAAAGCAGCTCCGGCAGCGCCTGGTGCATACCATGCACTTGTACCTATCAATGAGGTCAATGTAGCTCCACCAACCATTGTGTCTTTAACAATTTTTTCCTGCTGCTCAGCACTCAGGAATTTTGTTACAGGAGCACTGTTCCATGTAGCCAAACGAATCAACGGAATCATGGTTGTATCACCATGACCGCCAACTACAACTGCATTCAAATCAGAAGGTGAGCAACCTAAATGCTGGCTCAGTTGATATTTAAAACGGCTGCTGTCTAATGTGCCGCCCATACCAATGATACGGTTCTTTGGTAACCCTGTTGATGTTAATGCTAAGTAAGTCATTGTATCCATCGGGTTACTGATGACAATGATGATTGTATCGGGAGAATATTTTAAAACATTTTCAGCAACACTCTTAACGATACCTGCGTTTACACCAATCAGTTCTTCACGTGTCATGCCTGGCTTACGTGGTAAGCCTGAAGTGATTACAACTACATCACTGTTGGCAGTTTTTGAATAGTCATTTGTGCTGCCGGTGATCTTGGTATCAAATCCAAGCAGGGTAGCAGTTTGCATCATGTCCTGTGCTTTACCTTCTGCAATACCTTCTTTAATGTCGAGTAAAACCAATTCAGAACACAATTCTTTACGGGCAATATTATCAGCACAGGTTGCTCCAACGGCACCGGCACCTACAACAGTAACTTTCATGAAAAAAAATTTATTAGTGAAGAAAATTTTTCGTGGCGCAAAGGTATTGGACGGAAGGCACAATCACAAAACATCGATTCATTATCTTTATCAGTAAAACCAACAACCATGGTCATTCTTTATGTCATTCTCGGTATAATTGCCTTCCTTTTACTTATGGCAGTTACATTACCGGGCAGGTATATGATTGAAAAGACAATTATTATTCATCGTCCTGCTGCGGAGATTTATAATAAAGTGGCCAATCTTAATTATTATAAGGAATGGAACCCATGGCAGAAACAAGACCCGGATGCATTAGCAACAATTAGTGGTGAGCCCTGCCATATTGGCCATAAATATCATTGGAACGGAAAGAAAGTGGGCGAAGGGCATTTAACCATCCGCTCAACTGCACATGACAAGGCTGTGAATTTCGACTTGCAGTTTAACAAGCCTTGGAAAACTCAGGCAATGGATGCATGGGATTTTACAGAAACCTCTAATGGTACCCGAACTGTTTGGCGCAATACAGGTGAGCTGCCTTTTCCAATTGGCCGTTTACTGGGGCCTTTCCTTAATAAGCAACTGTGTAAGCAATTTGAAGCAGGTCTGAAAAGTTTGAAAGAAGTATGTGAAAAGTAACCAAAGCGTATAGCTATCAATCAACATTAATCAAACCCCAACCACAAGTTGGGGTCTTTTGTTTACCAGCAATAACAAGCTGCTAAGAAAAAAAAGTAAAATAAGTTTGGCTGATTACGAATTTTTCGTAGATTTACGAAAATGTCGTAGATATGCTGGAGAAACTTACACAACAGGAAGAGGAAGCTATGCAGGCTGTATGGCGAAATGGTGAAGGCAATGTAAAAGCCTTTTTAGATAACCTGGATATTGATATTCCTTACACCACACTTGCATCAACAGTTAAGAATCTTGAAAAGAAGGGGTTCCTCAGCAGCAGGCTGGTTGGTAATGCCTATTTATATAAGCCTGCTATTACAGAAGAAGAATACAAAAAGAAATTTATGAATGGATTTGTGAAAGAGTATTTCGAAAACTCTTACAAAGAGCTGGTGAATTTTTTTGTAGAACAAAAGAAATTATCGCCTGATGAGTTGAAAGAAATTGTAGAGATGATTGAAGGGAAGAAGTAGGATATAAGAAGCAGGATGTAAGAAGAGCTGATAATAGTTGATTAGCTGAATGGTTCAAATAAATCTAAATTGGTAAATAACAGCCTGGCCTCCCTTAAAACCAAGTCCATTTCCTTTTCCCTTCTCTTTTGGAGAAGGTGCCGAAGGCGGATGAGGCGAGAGGGAACGAGGGTGAGGCCTTCAAATTGATTTTATGCCTTTTATAATAGAATATCTGTTGAAAGTTTCCTTTGCACTTACAGTTGTGTATTTATTTTATCAACTGGGTTTGCGCCGTTTAACTTTTTATAACTGGAACAGGTGGTACCTGGCAGGTTACAGCCTGTTATGTTTTTTCATACCTTTTATGAACATTACTGATTTTCTGTTCAGGCATGAATTGCAGCAAAACAATCTTATACAAATCATTCCGTCTTTTCAGCAGATTCAATTAGTAAGACAACAGGAAAATTTCTGGGATACATGGACGGTTATGCTGGCAATTTTCAGTGCAGGTGTATTGGTAATGGGAATTCGTGTGCTGCTGCAATTGATCTCACTGAAGAGGATTAAAACAAAGGCAACTCTGCTTAACTCAGGCGAAGTGAAATTGTATCACATAAATGAGTCAATCGTTCCCTTTTCATTTCATGATGCGATTTATATCAATAAAGAGTTACATACAGAAGCTGAGTTACAGGAAATCATCCGTCATGAGTTTGTGCATGTAAAGCAAAAGCACAGTATTGATATTATAAGTGCTGAGCTTTTATGTATTGTGTTATGGTTTAATCCTGTTGCATGGCTGTTGCGTAAAGCTATCCGTCAGAATCTTGAATTTATTGCTGATCATAAAGTGCTGGAAGAAGGGCTGGATAAAAAACAATACCAGTACCTGTTGCTGAAAGTGGTTGGCAACAGCCAGTACAGCATTACACCAAAATTTAATTTCTCATCTTTAAAAAATCGTATTGCCATGATGAACAAAATGAAATCTGCACGGGTGCAGATAATCCGCTTCTTATTTATATTACCGCTGATAGCAGTATTGTTACTTGCTTTCAGGGAAGTGAAAATGCAGGAAGGAAAGCATAATTTTTCGCAGACAGCTGCTTTGTTAACCGATACAGTTCCTGCTGATAATATCAGTTCTGTTGATGTAACGAAGAGTAATGGAAAAAATAATGTAAGGATTGTACTGAAAGACGGTACTGTTGAAAACTATAACCTGAATGATGCTAAACAGAAAACTGCATTTGAAAAAAAGTATGGTGAATTAAAACCACCTCCACCGCCTCCGGCTGCACCTTCAATGCAGGGGTCAGTGATCAACAGTAAAGAGATTGAATCAGTTGATGTAACAAAGAAGGATGGCAAAAATACAGTAAGCATCAGGTTGAAAAATGGCATAGTTGAAACGTATGATCTGAATGATCCCAAACAAAAAGAAACATTGGAGGAAAAGTACGGCACTACAATTGCCACTCCGCCGCCACCGCCTCCGGTAGAAACACTGGCAGTTATCAGTCCGGCAAAGGAACAACTTACTCCAAATGAAAAAGGGTATTATCTCACCATTGCAGATAATAATGGCGAGTGTGTTGTTATTATTAAAGACAAAAAGAAAAAGATTGTAGAAGCGATAACGCTTACCGACTGGAATAAGAAAGAAACATTTTATAAGAATAAGTATGGTGAAATTCCACCACCACCGCCACCTGTTTCAGCACCGTCAACAATTTCAGTAGTTGCCCCTGTTTCAATTGCAACAACAGTATCACCAGTTGAAAAAATAACTGTTGCTGTAGCTCCTACAGTAAAGCTTACCGGCGTAAAATCAAATGTAGCGGTGGTTTCTGAAGTAAGTACATCGGCACCTGTTACAGCAACCGTTCAGGTAGCGCCGGTATCAGTTGAATCAAAAGTAACTGTCGCAACTTCTCCATCGCCTGCTTCATTGGTGGAATCAAAAGGAAAAACAATTTCTATTACTACTGCAAATGTGGATAAGGTGTTATATTATATTGATGGGAAGGAGGCTACGATTGATGAAGTGAATCAACTGAACCCTGACTTTATCGAAAGTATAAATGTGTTAAAAGGGAATGATGCAACAAAGGCTTATGGTGAAAAGGGAAAGAATGGAGTGATACTAATTAAAACAAAGATTAAATCTGCAAAAAGAAATCTGCAGATTTATGATAAAGTAAATGCAGAGCCTGATAAATAACCGCAGGCACTTATTCAGTTACCATTTTAATCAGCTCTTCTGTTTTTGCGCCACCGTCGTAAAAGTTCAGAAGAGTTTTGTTTTTATCATATACTGCAATGCCGGGGAGGAATTGATTTCTGAAATACATCGGGAAAAAGAACAAAACATCTCTGCCCAAAATAATATTCCTGTATTGCGCAATCTTTAAATCATCATAGAACTGTTTCATGATTTCAAACGGTAAAACCGTTGCCATTACAATTTGTACTTCACTGAACTGATCAATTTGCTTTAGTAATTCCTTTGTCTGGGACCTGCAATGATCACATTCCGGACTGAAGTATATGATCATTGTCTTCTTATCAGGGGAAAGATTTTCTGTATAAAAATTTGTTTTGCCATCAAC
>JANOIQ010000581.1:0-2156 GCA_031407835.1 Chitinophagaceae bacterium | reverse complement strand
CATTGATAGCGGTGTGTAACAAACTGTTGAAACAGGTTTTTGCAGTAGTGAAAAACAATACGCTGTATCAGCCAAACTATTGTTCAGCAAAACCGTAAAAAAGATCAGATTTTATTTGGTTTTTTACACAGTTCATGTTGTATGCCGTATATCGTCACTTCAGGGTTATTAAACATCTAAATCCTAACCAGTCTTCCGCTTTTGAGTAGCCTTGCTTTTTGTCCTTAAATGATTGTCGTGCATAATCTCTAAAAGATCCACCCATTGCAATACCTTCTTGGTCTGTCATTTCGGAAGCATTTCCTTGCAAACAATATAGTCCTAAAAGACTTGGCCAATAGGCGTCAGCCCTCATTAAACATTTGCCTTGTGATTTAGAGTCTTTTGTTTTTTTAATTGCCGGACAGTTGCAGTTTAATGAATTTTGCAGATAACAATTTTGGGAATTTATAGTGTCTTTGTTTTCTATGACTCTTTCATATATCTCTACTGTCGGGAGATTTATTTTAACTTTTACGGTTTTAAATTTATTAACTACATTTTCCCTCCATTCACAAAACGCTTTTGCTTGTGTATAAGAAACTCCTACAATGGGAATGTTTATTGAAAAATAGTTTGTGTCAGCTTCAGTAAGGTTTTTAAATTTCTTCGTTACTCTAAAACCTTTACTCCCATAATTTTCTTTTAGAAGGTTACTATTGTTGATAATTTCTATGTATTCAAAATCTTTTCCTTTTTTTAAGTCGTCAAAGAGTAACCTTGTTGTATTTGAAATGCTCAAAGGGTTAGGAAAAAAGTCAGCATTGAAATTGTTATTGATGACAAAATGAATCCACTTATTAATAGTTACTTCGGTTGCGTCCATTGAGGATACATTATCAATAGGAACAGTACCATATATTTTTGTAGGATTTTTTTGTCCAAATAAATTGGTAAGTGTCCAACAGAGGAAAACTAATGTTAATAACACTTTTTGCATAGAGGGTTTATATGGCATACAACACTTAAATATACGCTACTGGTTTCAAAAAAGTAAATTGAAAATCAATATTTTAGTATTCTCTTTTTTGTATTGTTGTTGCGTCAATACAAATTTCCTGTATCCGTGTATAGTCGTTTTGAAACGTTTGCACACAATTATGCAGTCTTATAGCCTAAGCCCCTTCAAAATCCTCTGTACCTTTACTTTCGTTGTTTTTAATTCTTCCTGCTGCTGCAGGATAAAAGAATTCTCTTCCAGCTTTCCGGTAACTTCTTCCATTTCAGCTTCACTTTCATACACCATCTTACGGAAAGGATTGGTATAGTCTTTTGCTCTTGAATCGTAAATGCCTTTTACCATCCATGTTTTGGTGTCAATGTATTGCTGTAAGGAATCTTTCAGTAATTCTTTGCTGAGCTGTTTGCTGCCGGTTAATTCAAACAGGGAAGCAAGAGCATGTGCAAGTTTATTGTTGTTGTAAGCGTCACCTTCAGCTTTGTAAAATGCATGTACTGCATCCCAGCTTTTTATTTTACCGGATGTGATCTTTTGTTTCAACTTGTCAAACTCAGTTTCTTCAATTAGCTGTCCGCCTGCATTGATCCAGTTGCTGCGTTTTTGTTTTTTAGGAAGAAGTTTAATCAGTTGATCAAAGCTTTTGCATTTAGTTTCTTCAATCAGCTTCAATGTTTCCTGCATGACATAGTAAACCACCAGTTCTTTAAAGAGGGTGTAACTTTTCTGCACTTTCAGTAACACTACTTTACGGTTGCTGTTTTCAAAACCTTCGGCTGTTATTTCAATATCAGTTAATTCTTTATCATTTGCATTCAGTGCTTTCTTCCCGGCTTTGATGCATTCTGCATCTGTATGTTTTTTTGCAGGAGATTGTTTGTGCAACAATGCTTTTCCTGTAAACAGTTCCATCAGCTTCAGTGCATCAAAAATTTCATTCACACTGTCGGGAGCAAGAAAATCATATTCCAGTGTTTGTGTTTTATTGTTTCGCTTATCCCGGTCAATATATTTCCATGCATTGCGTGCCAGTGCATACATATTGTACATGAACCAGTAGCCAGGCATAATGTTCAATTGATTCTTTGAATCATCATTACTCACCAATGCAAAGGGAATGGGGATATTTAATTCGGAAGGGTAGTCGCCTTTTGCAAGC
>JANOIQ010000565.1:0-3645 GCA_031407835.1 Chitinophagaceae bacterium | reverse complement strand
GGGATTAGGAAAAATATTTAAAATAACTCCTGAAGGTAAACCTGCTCCCGGCAATCCGTTCATTAATCAGGCTGGTGCTATGCCTGAAATATTTACTTATGGTAACCGCAACGTACAAAGTTTGGCCATACATCCTGTAACCGGTGATTTATGGGAAGCTGAATTCGGGCCACGTGGTGGTGATGAACTTAATCTAATTAAACCTGGTAAAAACTATGGCTGGCCCATTATTACTTATGGTATTGAATACAGTGGTGAGCCAATAGGCACTCCTATCCAGCAAAAAGAAGGTATGGAACAACCGGTGTATTACTGGGATCCTGTTTTATCGCCAGGTGGGATGATTTTCTACAAAGGAAATACAATTCCAGAATGGGAAAACAACCTGTTCATCAGTGGACAAAGCAGCTCACACCTTGCAAGGCTGGTGATTGTTGACAACAAAGTGGTAGGTGAAGAACGGATCATGGAAGATGTAAAGGAACGTGTTCGTGATGTTGCCTTTATTGATGGCATGCTCTATACCATTACCGATTCAGGAAACATGTATCGCATCAGTAAAAAATAAAAGAAAAAATATAAAAGAAAATGCCATCTCTTTCGATGGCATTTTCTTTTACCCGGATTTATAAGGCAACCGGAGGTAACATTACCGATTCCCATAAGCTGTATTTCTCTTTCAAAGATTGAAAGATGGATGAATTGACTGTTTTCAAATTTTTTTTTTCTCCCGGATCATCTGTAAGATTAAACAGGAACTCACCTTCTTCAGTTTGCAAATATTTCCAATGACCATCACGAATTGCTTTTTGTTTTGTTGACTGAAAAAGACGCCAGTAAAAAACTCTTTCAATACTTTTTTGTTTACCTGTACACAGTGGCAACAGGTTAATACCATCCAACGGAAAAGCGGGGTCTGGTTTTGTATTTGCAGCTGCAAGGATGGTTGCTGTCCAGTCCATGGTAATAACTGCCTGTTGTGTTACACTGTTGGCAGGTATCATACCCGGCCATCTTACAAACGCTGGTTCACGGATACCTCCTTCCCACAAGGTTTCTTTTGTGCCTCGGTAAATACCCATATCTGAAAATTTTTCACCACCATTATCACTGGTAAAAATAACCAGTGTATTAGAAGCAATTTTTTCATTTTCTATTGCCTGCATAATTTTTCCAACAGCATCATCAAGGCTTTTCATCATTGCGGCAAATTTTTCTTTTGTTCCTCCAGCTTTCCAATCAAGACTATCCGGGTATGGTTTATCTCCCGGCGCCTGCACAGGCCAGTGCGGTGCATTAAACATAATGCTCATAAAAAAAGGGCTGTCATGTTTTTTCTTTATTATTTCCACAGCCTTTTCCATCCAGATATCAGTGAGATAGCCTTCTTTTTTTATTGGTGTTTCATTTCCATACAAATCACTGTTTCCTTTTCTGTTGGTATGTGATATATAATCAATACCCCCCGAATTAAACCCAAAAAAATAATCATACCCGTTTTTATTAGGACTGTATTTTGGACCATAACCCAAATGCCATTTACCAACGAGGTAAGTTTTATACCCGCTTTTTTGAAGCAGTGAAGCAACAGAGGTATAATCTGGAGTGAGGCCAACCATACTGTCTTTATGTGCTCCCCGAAGAGGCTCCATTAACCCTATTGGAGTACGGGCCGGATAGCGACCAGTCATAAACGAAGTACGGGTGGGTGTACAAAGTGCAGCACCAGCATAGGCCTGCATGAACTTCATTCCCTGTGATGCCAGCTTATCGAGATGTGGCGTTTGATAATCTGTACGTCCATAGCAACTCAAATCAGCATAGCCCAAATCATCTGCCATTATATAAATGATATTAGGTCTTTTTGATTGTGATTGTGCTGACTGCAACAAGCCGCAGCAAAATAGAAAAATCAATAACAGTGAACGCAGCATAATTTTGATTGTTAAGAAAGATACAGCCTTTACTGAATGAATTATAATGTTGCCGGAATAATTTATCCTGCTGCGCATAAAGCATATTCTCTATAACAATTTCATAAAAGAGATGCTGAACTTATTGCTGAATAAAACCATGCTTAAAGGTGAACTCTATTGGAGAAGCCTGCCTCAGAATAGTTGTTGTTTGCTAATCAGTTTTATTTCCCAGGCATACTTGGTCTTACTTCAATCTTACTCGGCAATGTGCGTGGATTCATGTGTAACAGATCTGCCACTATCTGGCCAATATCTTCCGGTTGAATTTTCCATGCATCAGCATCGTTGGGAACATGGTTATTAAAATGTGTGGCAACTGAACCCGGCATAATTGTACTGATCTTAATGCCGTACTTACGCAAATCAAGCATGATCGCCTGTGTAAACCCTACCAGTCCGAACTTACTGGCATTATAAGCAGAAGCAGTTTCAAAGAAGTTTGTACCTGCAAGACTTGCGATGGTAATGATATATCCTTTCGTTTGCTTTAAAGGTTCAATGGCTGCTTTTACACTGTTAAACACACCGGTAAGATTTGTATCAATGGTTTCTTTCCATTGTTCTTCCGTTATGTTTTCAATATTTGCAAAATGACCTACACCTGCATTGGCCACCAACACATCCAGATGCCCGAAATGAGTAATTGTTTCCTGCACCGCTTTCGTTTCTGACGCAAGAGAACTTACATCCGATTCCAGCGCCAGTATTTTTGAAGCATCTGCCGTTAACGATTCAGCTGCCTGTTTTACTGCGGCAAGGTTTCGGCCGGTAATGGCAACTTTCATTCCCTGCTCCAGTAATATTTTTGCAATACCATATCCTATACCCTTGCTTCCGCCTGTTATATAGGCAACTTTATTTGTAAGATCATTCATGATTAATAAATTATAGTTGAATTATTTTTAAATATTCGTTTGCCCCTCAAAGTAAATCAATAAACGCATACCATATGATGAACAAATTGTTTAACAAAAAGTTGCGGAAATCCTTGAAAACCCAATTTAACAGCATCGCTTTAAAATGTGCTGCACGATAAACACTAAACTGCAAAGAACGAACAGTATCTTTGAACAATTGAATTTACTTTGACACATCCATACGATATCACCGTAAGTAAAGAATTGGCAGCATGGCAAAAAAATATGCTGCGCAGACCTTCTTTGTTCAATGATCTGTCAAAAAGAATGCAGACAAAAATCAACACGTGGATTCCTGAAAAAATACATGTAGCTATTACCGCCACTATTAAACAACTCATAAGGGGCGTTTTATTTGGCGCAAAACATACAACAGCAAAACCATTGCCGTTTGTAAGTTTACTGGAAACTGAAACGGCTGTCTTAAAAAAAATCGACAACTATAAAAAAACAGCTGCGGTAGAAGGCGGTATCACCGGTGCAGGCGGCATTTTACTTGGCCTCGCTGAATTTCCGATTTTAATCAGCATAAAACTTAAACTGCTTTTTGAAATAGCAAACCTCTACGGTTTTGATGTGAATGATTATAAAGAACGGGTGTACCTGCTGCATATTTTTGAACTGGCATTTTCCAGTCATGCTCATCGTAAAACTGTGTATCTTAAAATGACTGACTGGGAAAATAAAAAACAACTGCTGCCCGATGATATCCACCAGTTTGAATGGAGAAATTTTCAACAGGAATACAGAGA
>JANOIQ010000564.1:0-2010 GCA_031407835.1 Chitinophagaceae bacterium | reverse complement strand
ACATTATTTATTTAAAACAGTATTTATCGAAAAATACTTTCTCAAATCATGGAAGAAGATTTTCATAATCGGGGTTTTCATATCCCCCCTTTGGGGGGTGGGGGGGCTTGCTCAAACATGGATCTGGTATCCCGGCGATTTTGAAATTTCCCTCGCCAACAAAGTACAGAACCGTCGTACAGAACGTGGTACTTTCTTTCCCGTATTCTGGAAAATGGACAACCATTATGTGCTCATGGATTTTCATAAAGTGTTTGATGTGCCTGCACAGGAAACAGTTAATATTTATGTAGAAGGTGAATACAATGTAAAACTCGATGGTAAAGCATTTGAAGGAAGTCCGAAGCGTATCACAGTTCCTGCAGGAAAACACAAGATCAACATCAAAGTATTTAACCAGGCCAATGTGCCAGCAGTTTATGTAAAAGGGAAAACGATTATTTCCGATTCATCGTGGTTGGTTACGTTTGAAGACAAAGAATGGATAGATGAAACCGGTAAAACATCTGACATCTCTGCCACGCAATGGCTCAAAGCAGGTAGCTGGAATTTTTATTTGCCAACACAATTGCCTTCGCAGTTTGCATTGCCAACAAGAAAGCAATCAGCAGTATCAACAGTAAAAGGGAAGAATTCGTTGCTGGTTGATTTTGGAAAAGAAACACTCGGCTTTATCAAATTACATGGCGTAAAAGGCAAAGGAAAGTTATCGGTGTATTATGGCGAATCAAAAGAAGAAGCCTTATCAACCGAACATTGCGAAGCATTAGACAGGGTAGATGTAAGTGATGCAGTGAAGAAAGATCAAACTATGAAACTATCGAAAGCCTATCGCTTTGTGAACGTTCAGTTTGATCCAACGGTAAGTCTCGATTCTGTTTCGATGTTATATGAATATGCCGATGTACAGCAGCGGGGAAGTTTTACCTGCAGCGATGCAGAGATCAACCGCATTTATGATGTAGCCAAATACACCTTTGAATTAAACACAAGAGAGTTTTTCATCGATGGCATTAAACGGGATCGCTGGGTTTGGAGTGGTGATGCTTATCAAAGCTACCTGATGAATTATTATTCCTTCTACGATAAAGAAACGGTAACAAGAACAATGCTGGCTCTTCGTGGAAAAGATCCGGTAACAGGTCATATCAACACCATCATGGATTATACCTTTTACTGGTTCCTTGGTATTTATGATTATTATTTATATACAGGCGATAAAACATTCATCACACAATTTTATCCCCGTATGCAAACGCTGATGGAATATTGTCTTGGCCGAAGAAATGCAAATGGACTTATGCAGGGCTTGCCTGGCGACTGGATCTTTATTGACTGGGCAACCGGCTTAAGTAAAAAAGGCGAAGTGAGTTTTGAACAATTGCTGCTGGCAAGAAGTTTGGAAACAATGGCGTTGTGTGCCGGTGTTGCCAATGACGGATCAGGGGCAACTAAATACAAAACATTATCAGATGATTTAAGAAAGAAACTGTTTGATTTGTACTGGAATGAAACAAAGCAGGCATTGGTGCATAGTCGTATTGATGAAAAGCAAACAGAAAATGTAACACGTTATGCCAATATGTTTTCGATCTTCTTCGATTATTTCACTCAGCAACAAAAGCAGGCGGTGAAAACCTCTGTGTTGCTGAATAATAATATTCAGAAGATTACTACGCCTTATATGCGTTTCTATGAATTGGAAGCATTGTGTGCTTTGGGTGAACAGAGTTATGTGTTGAAGGAAATGAAAGATTATTGGGGAGGTATGCTCAAGCTGGGCGCAACAAGTTTCTGGGAAGAATACAACCCTGCAAAAAGCGGAACTGAGCACTATGCCATGTATGGAAGAGAGTTTGGTAAAAGTTTATGTCATGCATGGGGAGCAAGTCCGTTGTATCTGTTGGGTAAATATTACCTTGGTGTAAAACCAACTTCGCCCGGTTATACAACTTATAGTGTTGAACCAAATCTCGGTGGTTTGCAATGGATGCAGGGAAAAGTACCCAC
>JANOIQ010000554.1:0-2455 GCA_031407835.1 Chitinophagaceae bacterium | reverse complement strand
CTGATCATCCAAATGTTGCAGGTATTACTGTTTTAAGTCTTGGTTGCCAAAACCTGCAGGTATCAGATTTTACGAATGATCTGAAACAACAGAACCCCAACTTTGATAAACCGGTTTATATTTTTGAACAGCAGCAATCGCAAAGTGAAGAACAGTTGATTGCAGAAGCTATCCGTAAAACATTTGGAGGATTAATTGAAATCAACAAGCTTGAACGTAAGCCAGCATCACTTGATAAATTATGTATAGGTGTGAAATGCGGCGGCAGTGATGGTTTCAGTGGTATCTCTGCAAATCCTGCAGTTGGTTATTGTTCTGATCTGGTTGTAGCATTAGGTGGTAAAATATTACTGGCTGAATTTCCTGAGTTATGCGGTGTTGAACAGGAACTGATTGATCGTACCATTGAAAAGGAAAGTGCAGAAAAGTTCATTCATCTCATGACAGCTTATAACGATCAGGCATTGAAAGTAGGTTCCGGTTTTCATATGAACCCATCACCAGGTAATATTAAAGATGGATTAATTACTGACGCAATCAAGAGTGCAGGTGCTGCGAAAAAAGGCGGCACATCGCCCATTGTTGATGTATTGGATTATACAGAACCTGTTACAAAACCGGGATTGAGTTTGGTTTGTACTCCGGGTAATGATGTGGAAGCAACAACCGGAAAAGCAGCCAGCGGAGCAACATTAATTTTGTTTACAACAGGTTTGGGAACTCCAACAGGCAATCCTGTTTGTCCTACAATAAAAGTCTCTACCAACAGCAAACTCACCAAACGCATGGCCGATATCATTGATATTGATTGCGGCCCGGTGATTGAAGGCGAAAAAACCATTGAAGAAATGGGGGAAGAAATTCTGGAGTACTGCATTAAAGCTGCCAGTGGTGAAGTAACACCCAAAGCTGTATTGTTGAATCAGGATGATTTTATTCCGTGGAAAAGAGGGGTGTCACTTTAATCTGTCTCTGCTGTATTATTTCTGATTTTTTACTGTAACTGCAATGCCTCTATTGCTGAAGAAGTTGCGTTGATGTTATGCAGGCGGAAAGTTTTGTAAAATATTCACACAGTATAACTCTCTGTCTTCCTAACTTTAGTCTAATCAACGAACTCTGTTAGCAGCAACATTATGGTAACTATCCCTCAAGTAACAACAGCTTTTATTGTGATGGTACTTTTAGGTTGTAACAATCAATCAAGGGATACAACTATCAGTCGCATAAAGGACACAGGAATAAATAGTAATAAAGCAGTAATATTAGTTGACACCCCCCGAAGCTTTGTAAAGAATTATGGCATAAGCGACAGCAACCGATTATTTGCTTTTGTAGGGGAAAAAATATCAGTTGAAGAGTTACCTCATGAACGGGGTTCTATGGATAATGGTTTCATTGCGAAATACTCAATTCTCAAAAAAGTGTATGGCAGCTTTGCTGAAGATACGATTGAGTTTGTAGCCTATGATCATTATGGTGTGCCGCCTTTTTCGAAGTTCAAAAATGTACTATTGTATGTTTCAGCAGACAGCGGAGTGTACTATCACCAGAAATACACCTATAACGATGTTTACAAAACTAAAGATGGACACTGGGCAGGCACATATGCAGGCGATGATTATGAACACCCATACAATAAGCATACAAAAATAAAGCCTGTAAAAATTGACTTTGCTGAAAGAGTTGTTTATCCTGCAAATGATGAATATCCCAAACCTTATTTTAAGACGGTTGGTGACAGTGCCATTGCTATTTACGGTAATTACGTTGAGGAGTTATTTACTTTAAAGAAAAATGGTTTTCTGACAGCAAGAGGATTGTTTGAAGCTACTCCTGAGCAGGATGAATATATGGTAGAATCATTCCAACCGGAACCACCCAAAACGCCACCGAATGCAGATGATTTAAAATTTCTGGCATTCTGGAAGACTTTTGTAGCATCACTAAATGAATCTGGACTAAAGAACTTTAGAAGCATTGCACTGGATACCTTATACGTATGCGACCAACTGCTTTCTGTAGATAAGTTTATTGATAAATGTTTTAAACAAGTGATTGACGATGAGGTAAGGAAAAGAATTGTCGACCATGCCAAACTTGAATATACCTCCACAGGGGTAGAATTTTATAACCTCCTCACCTCTCAGGTTAAAAAAGAAATTATGAGGGTTGGTGACAGCTACAGGCTAAGGGAGATGTTGGTAACACGGAATACTAAAAATGGTAACCCTCCAACGATCTACTTTGCTTTTATTGAGACCAAAAAAGGGTACAGGCTTTATGAAATAAGCCATCATTGGTTTAAGGAATGTTGTAAATAAATTTTGCGCTCCGAAATGCTGACCCAAACATTTGTATTGCTGCAAGTGAGGCTGGAAGATGAAAATTCTGCTGTTTGCATCACATTACTTTAGTTCGGGCAAGCGAGTTTCAATTTGGCTTTTTGTTGTTA
>JANOIQ010000551.1:0-11425 GCA_031407835.1 Chitinophagaceae bacterium | reverse complement strand
TCCTTCGAAATTCTCCACGTTTTATTATTTCCTCTACTATCCTTTTTGTTTTGAAAACCGTACCCTTAATCCAACACCTTAGTATTTGCTTATTTCAAAACATTAAAACATTTTCAAAATGAAACGGATTTTTACACTTTTCGTAGCCTTGCTTTCTTTTGGCGTTAGCTTTGCTCAATCAACTTATTATTTTCGTGGTAATGGTAATGCCACCCAGACTATTGGAAATACATTCTTTACTCCTAGTTTTTGGAGAGAAGAAGTGGCAGGTGTCATTTCAAACACTGTTCCGGTATCTTTAACTCCCGGTTCTTTTCTAAAAGTAGTTGGAGTTCAATTAACCATTAATAGTACTACAACTACAACTACCAATTTTGTTGTAATGATATCTGGGGGAAGAAGACCGGGTTCTACAACCAACTTAAATGGTGAATTGATTTTAGATGATGTTGATTTCAACTTTAATTCATGTTCTCCTGTATCCCAAATGATACTACGCTCAAATAATATTGGCGGTACATTGTATACTGGCATCGTTACTTTAATAGATGATGCAGATATCTTATTCAGAAGCTTAAGAGATGCTCCTTTTTGGACAGCAAACACTGCAATAGCTGATAACAGCTATGTAGTTAATGCCGGCAGATTATACCAGGCAACAAATCCCATTGCCAACTCCGGAGTAACTGCACCAACCCACACTAGTGGGACAGTTGCTAACCTTGCACATCGTGGTTTATATGATTGTTCCAATAATCAAGCCTATATTTCAGTTACAAAGGCAAGAGGTACAGGTAGTCCAGCTGGAACTCAATACTCGTTTTCAAGTTCTGGTGGCACTCTTGCAGCTTCAACCGGAGCCTCTGCTTTTACAAATACTACCGGAACAAGTACAGGTTTTGTTTTAAATGGCCAAGCAGTACTTCCACTCCAACTTGGCGGTTTCAGTGCACAAAAAGGCGAAAGTAAAGTTTCTTTAAACTGGAGCACAGTGTTGGAAATAAATACTTCACATTTTGAAGTTGAGCAAAGTAACAATGCAGCAAGTTGGAAAAAAATTGCTGTGGTTGCTGCAAAAGGCAACTCCAACTCAGCCCAGAACTATTCTGCTGATGATATTGCAACTTACAGCAGCAAAGTATACTATCGCCTGAAAATGGTGGATGCAGATGGAAAGTTTGAATATTCTCCCGTAACTGCAGTTACATTTGGTGCTGGCAAAGGAAAATTAACTGCTTACCCTAACCCTGCCACTTCCTTTACAATGATCAGTTCAGATAAAACAATAACTGAAAATGTAACTGTAAGTGTTTACAATACAACCGGTGTACTGGTAAAACAACAGGTTATTACTAATCCTGGTAACAACTTCCGGGTTGGATTAGAGGATTTAAAACAAGGTTCTTACCTGTTGAAAATTAATAAGGGTAATGAATTACTTGACGTAATTAAAATTCAGAAAAACTGATAAGGCTTTTTAAAAAGTGTATAACAAATCTGATTTCAGATTATAATAGAAGGGAGCTGAAAAGCTCCCTTCTTATTTTTATTTGATTTCTGTTTTATAAATATTTGCTTGTTCTGCTGGCTGCACATTTTGCCAGCCCCGCAGGAGTACCTTCAAACACAAGGCTTCCACCTCCATCTCCTGCTTCCGGACCCAGGTCTATCACCCAATCGGCCCGTTTAATCACATCTGTGTTGTGTTCAATCACCAATACAGAATGGCCTTTTTCAATCAGCGCATGAAAGCTTTTCAGTAATTTGTTGATATCATTGAAATGCAGGCCGGTAGTTGGCTCATCAAAGATGAACAGGATATTTCCCTGCCCGTTTCCTCTGCCGAGGAAAGAAGCCAGTTTAACACGTTGTGCTTCACCTCCACTTAAGGTATCACTGCTCTGGCCGAGTTTAATATAACCCAAGCCAACATCAGCCAGGGGAGATAATTTTTTCACAAGATCCTTTTCAAAACGGAAAAAATCAAGCGCATCATCAACGCTCATCTCGAGAATATCATAAATACTCTTGTCGTTATATTTTACATCCAGCACTTCTTCTTTGAATCGTTTTCCACCGCATACTTCACAGGTTAAATGCACATCAGCCAGGAACTGCATTTCCACTACCTGTTCGCCTTCACCTTTACATGCATCGCATCTGCCTCCATCCACGTTAAAAGAAAAATGTTTCGGCATAAAGCCCCTGATCTTACTCAATGGCTGCTGCGAAAACACATCCCTGATTTCATCATACGCTTTGATATAGGTAACAGGATTACTGCGGCTGCTTTTTCCAATCGGGTTCTGATCAACCATTTCAATTTGTGCAATCGATTCAATATCGCCACTGAGTTGTTTGTGCATACCTGCTTTATCGCCAAACTCTCCTTTCAACTTGTTCAATGCCGGATACAAAATATTTCTAACCAGTGTTGTTTTACCGCTTCCGCTTACGCCACTCACCACACATAACACATTCAAAGGAAATTCGACAGTGATGTTTTTTAAGTTATGCTGTCTTGCGCCTTCAACTGTAATACTTCGATTCCATTTTCGTGGCTTGCCGAAATCCTGTATTGTTAAGGTGCCACTCAGATATTTCCCCGTTAAACTTTTTTTGTTACTGATGATTGCATCATAATTTCCTTCTGCTACAACCTCACCTCCTAAATGACTGGCAAAAGGACCCATATCAATGATATGATCTGCTTCACGCATCATCATTTCATCATGCTCTACCACTACAACTGTATTGCCCAGGTTACGTAACTCTTTTAATACAGTAATGAGATTGGCTGTATCTCTTGGGTGTAATCCAATAGAAGGTTCATCCAGAATATATAATGAATCGGTGAGGTTACTTCCCAATGATCGTGTAAGCTGTATGCGCTGGCTTTCACCTCCACTTAATGTATTGGCCAAACGATTCAGGGTTAAATAGCCAAGGCCAACATGCAGTAAAGTTTGAATGCGGTTGTTGATCTCGAGCAAAATACGTTTGCCTACTTCCAGCTGATAAGCACTCAACTTCAAATTATCAAACCAAACTTTTAATTCCTTTACCGGCATTTCACATAATTCACCAATGTGCTTATCTGTTACTCTAATATACAGGGCTTCTTTGCGTAAACGATAACCGTGACACTCTGTACAGGCTGTTCTGCCACGATAACGGCTTAATAATACACGGTACTGTACTTTGTATAAATTCTGTTCTACTTCTTTAAAAAAATCATCAATACCTGCAGCTGCTCCAACACCTTTCCACAGCTGATCATATTGTTCAGCAGATAAATCAATGATTGCTTTATGTACAGGGAAATTTGCTTTGCCTGCTGCTTTTACAAAATGATCACGCCACAAACCCAGTTTCTCTCCTTTCCATGGAGCAACTGCACCTTCATACACACTTAAATTTTTATCGGGAATTACCAGATCTTCATCAATTCCCAATATCTGGCTGAAGCCTTCGCAAACAGGGCATGCTCCATATGGGTTATTAAAGGAGAATAAATTGGGAACAGGTTCTTCAAACTTAATCCCATCCAGCTCAAAGCGGTTGGAAAAATGAATCAGTTTGCTTTCATCCACTTCAACATATACTTCCCCTTCACCTTCATAAAATGCTGTACCTGTACTATCGCTGATGCGGTGCAGATCATCTTCATCAAATTGCTTTACCACTAAACGATCGATGAGAACATAAGTCGTAAGTCGTGAGTCCTGCGTGGTAAGTTTTGAATTTAATTCTTTATCGTTCAACTCTAACAAATCTTCAATATGTAATATATCGCCGTTTGTTTTCTCTTTTGATTTTCCTGCTTTCGGCTTTCCTTTTTCAATTGCCAGTTGCTGATAAACTCTTGTAAACCCTTTTTGCAATAAAATATTCAGTTCTTCTTTTACATTGCGTTTAGCATGAAAGGGAAACTTTACCAGTAATAAAATCTTTGCTCCTTCTTTGCATTGCTGAATCTCTTTCAACACATCGGCTACATCATCTTTTTTAACTTCTCTCCCGCTTACCGGTGAAATTGTTTTACCTACTCTTGCAAACAGCAACCGCATGTAATCATAAATCTCCGTCATACTTCCTACAGTGCTGCGTGGAGTTCTGGTAATCACTTTTTGCTCAATGGCAATAGCCGGGCATAATCCTTTGATATAATCCACATCCGGTTTATTCATCCGGTTTAAGAACTGCCTTGCATAAGCACTTAAACTTTCGGCATAACGCCGCTGACCTTCAGCATATAATGTATCAATGGTGAGAGATGATTTGCCGCTGCCGGATACCCCGGTTACAACTATCAATTTATTGCGGGGTATGCGAACAGAAACATCCCGGAGATTATGAACCCTTGCCCCTTTAATAAAGATATCATCCTTTTTCACTGCTGCTGAAAGATCGATCTGCTGATTTTTAACTCCTGTAGCCATAGAAAAACAAATGTAATTGATAAACAGATTGCTCTCATTCGGGGTAGCGGGATTCTGTCTGCCAACGGCACAAATGTTCAACAACCCCTACTCAGCCTTCGGAAATTACCATTAGCGATTTAAGGAGTAATACGTTAAATTATTCAGAATGTTTGAGGTTTGAATTATTTCTGTTAATTTTAATCTGAAATTCATATAGAAATACACAGAAATTTAATTTACTTCAGCCTATAGCATCAACTTCTACACAGTAATTTCGAACATTTTTTTGCTGAACCCAATTTTGAAAACCATCAACTGTAGAAGTGTATGCGCCAGTATCAACAATTTACCGATCAACAACTCATTCATCTGTTTAAAGATGGAACTGCTGAAGCTATGGAAACATTAGTGCTGCGTCATAAAGACAAGCTCTACACTTCCATCTTCCTCCTTGTTAAAGACAAATACCTGGCTGAAGACCTGTTCCAGGATATGTTTATCAAGGTAATTGACACCTTCCGTAACAACCGTTACACAGAAGAAGGAAAGTTTTTGCCCTGGGCAATGCGTATTGCTCACAACTTATGTGTGGATCATTTCCGCCGGGTAAAACGTACACCCACTATTAAAACAAGTGACAACCACGATATTTTTGAAGTACTTAATTTCAGCACAGAAAATGCTGAAGAAAAGATGATGAAAAACCAGAGTTACGACCGCATTCGCCGAATGCTCGATCTGTTACCCGAAGAACAGCGTGAAGTGATCGTACTTCGTCATTACGCCGATTTGAGTTTTAAAGAAATTGCATCGCTCACCAATTGCAGCATCAATACTGCACTGGGCCGCATGCGTTACGGACTCATTAATATGCGTAAGATGATGATGGAAAAACAAATCGCTCTGTAAAATCATTCCTATAAGAGAGCCTGACAAAACCCAACACCCTCCGCTTTTACCAGCGGGGGGATTTCTTTGTCCTATCGGCCCACTGCAAGGAGCCGAACTTTGATAAAATATTAGCTACGATTATACTGATTTGCATAAAGAAGAAACAGGATGATGCCAGCACTTAATTTCCATAGCAGCATTTGTTGCGTCGCATGCAGATGCTTATGACCTGCATCCCGATATTCATCATCGGGACCAGTTGTGGGTTGCTTCTTTATTGAGCTGTTTTTGCAAAAGTTTCCAATCCGCATTCCAGCCACAGTTTAAACTCTGCTGCTGTTGGTGTATAGCCCTTTGTTTTGGTTAATGCTTTTTCATCCAGACCGATGATTGCATATTGAGGTTGAGCAACTGCATTAAAATTTTCACTCTGAAATGTTGCCCACTTATCACCAACTGTTATAATTTGTTTTTCAATTCCTGTTTTTGTTTTGAAGGTTTGCTGCTGAGCGGCGGGCAATACTTTTCGTTCATCCACATATAATGAAACAACAACAAATTTATTCTTCATCAACTCCAGTACTTCCGGATTGGTCCACACATTTTCTTCCATACGGCGACAGTTGACACAGGCCCATCCCGTAAAATCAATGAGTAAAGGTTTGTTTTCCTTTTTGGCCAAAGCCAATGCTTCTTCATAATCTCTTAACGGCTCTAATGAAGTTTCACAGTTTACAGGATGTTTATACACGCTGTAACATAATGGCGGGGGAAAGCCGCTGATGAGTTTCAGATTGGCCCATTTTGTATTCGTTACACCCGGAGCAATATAAATTGTAAATGCAGCAAACAATGCGACAAATGTCCAACGTATGCCACCAATTTTTACTTTTTTATCATCATGCGGGAAACGGATCAGTCCGAGTAAATACAGCACCAGTAAAATACCAATCACAACCCAGATACCTAAGAAGATTTCTCTTGGTAACAAATGCCATTGTTTTACCAGGTCGGCATTGCTGATAAATTTCACCGCCATTGCCAGTTCCAGAAAGCCAAGAACAACTTTTACTGTGTTCAACCATCCGCCACTCTTTGGCAATGAATGCAGCCAGTTAGGAAACATCGCAAACAAAGCAAATGGAAGAGCCAATCCCAAACCAAATCCACCCATGCCAAAACTTAACTGCATGGCACCACCATCTTTTGTTAATGCCCCTGCCAGTAACGAACCAAGAATAGGACCTGTGCAGGAGAAGGAAACAATGGCCAGCGTTAATGCCATGAAAAATATACCCAGGAAACTTCCAACACTTGCTTTTGAATCGGCACGGTTGGCAATACCACCCGGCAATGTAATTTCAAAATAACCAAAGAAGGAAATAGCAAAAACAACGAAGATGATAAAGAACACAATGTTGAGCCACACATTGGTTGAAATGTTGTTGAGTATTTCAGGATCGGTTTGATCGAGCAGATGAAATGGCAGACTTAGCAATATATAAATCAGGAAAATAAAAAAGCCATACAGCACTGCATTGCGGATTCCTTTACCCCTGCTGCCGCTTCGTTTCGTAAAAAAAGAAACCGTTAATGGAATTAATGGAAAAACACAGGGAGTGAGTAATGCTATAAAACCACCAACTAAACCTAAAAGAAAAATACCCCACAAACTTTTTCCCTCTGTTCCCTCATCACCACAATTACTTGCCGGCGCATTGATATCAATTGAGCTGATTTTGATTCTTGCGGCTTGGGCTACACCTCCTTCCAATGCTACATCAAAAGCAAACTCCTGTGCCGGAAGGAATTCTTCTTTAGCCCCTGTTGCAAATACAATAGTACCCTTCAGTTTTGCAGGAACAGTTCCATTAATTTTTATCTGCTGAACAAGCTTTACTTCGTCTTCGGCAATTATTACCGACTTGTTTTCAAAAGTTGGATCGGTAAACGGTTTACTGCCCATCTTAACCTGTACAGAACCATCTTTTACAATAGCACTATCAGTAAACCTGACTGTAATTGAATCAAGCCCTTCTGCATCCTTACTGTAGAGATATAAAAATTTTCCCGGTTTTATTTTACCGCTGAATTGCAACTCATATATATTGCTACTGATTTTTTTACTGCTTACTTTCCATTGAACAAGTGATGAATCCTGCGCAACAGATGAAACAGAAACACTCAACCCAATTATTACTAATAATAAAGACAGTGAAAATAATCTCATTCCAAATTGATTTTAAAAATCCCGTCTTTTGAATGACGGGATTAAACTTCTTATCCTTCTAACTTAACAGTGAATTTTGTTTTATCGGGAGGTAAACATTGCCTGTCGTCGCAAACCATAAATTCCACATCGCCTGCAATGGATGTTTTTATATTACTCTTCAATGTAACAATCTGCACAAACTCCACTTTATTGGAATAAAAACGTGAACGTGATTGTGTGGCTTTATCAAAAGCATCGGTTACTTTACCCACTTCCTTTGCAGCACCGCTTACAGTTATCAATGGATTTTTTGCAAAGGATATTTTTGTAGGAAGAGCAATTGCATCAGAGCTTTGAACCTGGCTGTATAAATGCCATCCGGGCTGAATAGTTGCAATCATCCTCACTTCATATTTCTTATCGCTGATCTTTTTTACAGTATAATCCCATTTCACCTTAGTGCCGCTTTGCGCAAAAGAGATTGCCGAAACAAGGAAAAATACCACCGACGCTACAAGATGTTTCATTCGTTTGATTTATTTAAGTTCTTTTACAAAGTTGCCGCCAAATTGTTTACAAAAATGTCAGTTTGGTCACAAAAAGAAAATTTACCAATTTATTTACGAATCAGTGGAAAGATCAGATTGTAACAGCCGCATTAATCAGCAGGGTATTGAGAATTTTACGACCATCGGTATTGCCCAGAATAGAAGCAGTTGCCCTTTCTGGATGAGGCATCATGCCAAACACATTACCAGCTGCATTACAAATACCTGCAATATTCCTGATGGCACCATTGGGGTTAGCTTCAGCTGTTTCATTCCCGTTTTCATCGCAATAACGATAAAGCACCTGACCATTCGCTTCTAAAGCATCCAATGTTTTTTCATCTGCAAAGTATCTGCCTTCACCGTGGGCGATCGGAATTTTCAGCGCAGTTCCGCCCGGGCCGTTCATAAAAATATTCTTGCAGATGAATTTCTGATTCGCATTCCGCAGCAAAGCTCCTGGGAGGAGATGGCTTTCACACAAAATCTGGAATCCGTTACAAACACCCAGTACCTTACCTCCGTTATTGGCAAATGCAATTACACTTTCCATCATAGGACTGAAACGGGCAATAGCACCGCACCGGAGATAATCGCCATAGGAAAAACCGCCTGGCAAAATAATACAGTCCTCAGTTGAAAACATACTCAGGTTCTTATCCTTATGCCAAAGCATGGTTACATCCTGGTTCAGATCATTTTGCAGGGCATCCTGCATGTCTCTGTCGCAATTACTGCCGGGGAAAACAACGATTCCAAATTTCATAATTAAATAGAAAGTGCAAATGTAAGGATTGATGCCGATTAGCTATTCAGCACAGCATAATTTGCCATAATCCAGATGAGGCTGAGCCAGAAAATCAGCTCAGGAAATGTCTTCCTCCTTGGGTAAAAGTAAAAAGCAGCAAAGAATAAGCTAATTGGCACCACAGCAAGTACCCAGTGTGTAAGACCTGCAAAACTGTTGATAAACGGGATAAACAGGGCAATGATGAGGTAAAACACCATGAAATTCCAGCTGGTACGGGTTTGCACCAGCATCCTGGCAGAGTACCGGGCACTCATTATTAAACCAATGGTTAAGGGGAAAGTAATGAGACCAAATTCCACCCAGAATTTCCAGTCGAAGGTTACTGCTGGCAAGCGGAGAATCTGTTTGGGAACTATACGTTCAATCATTTCCCAATGATCCCACACAAAAAAGTAAACCAGCAAAAAGTAGAACGGAGTAAGAATACCTAATACAGCTACCAGCCACTCTGTTAAGCGGAATGGCCGGAACAAAACGAGGGCTACAATCAATAACAGTAACAGATAAGCAGAAGGAAAATAAAAGAACGATGTAACTCCAAAGCCAAATCCAATATTAAATAAAACGGTTTTTGGTTTTGGGTGATTATACAGACCTACCATTCGTGGCCAGGTCCATACTAAAATCGTATTGATTATTAACACAGGCGAAAGCACATTCCATTCAGGAACGATACTGGTAATAAGCAGGTATGATAAGGCCAGTAAATAATTGGATGATGGAAACAGTTTCTGATTATTGATCAATCCATTGAATGTAATTGCCTGTGTAAAAAGAAGTATGAATGCAAGTATGGGGTACAAAACAGGAAAGGCTGCACCTGTAACCTTCAACGCTTTCAGTAATTCAATATAAAGGAAACTATCTGTTGAGGCAGGTACCGGAATAACAGGCGTAATGAAATTGGGCAACTTAATCAGGATGCCTATAAAGAACAGAATAATTACATTAAGCGGATTATTGCCTGAAAAAAAACGAATCACGGTTATAATTGATTTCGGGCACAAACATTCTGAAAGAAATTCATATGGCCAAATAAATTACCCCACAAAATAATTTAAAATTCAATCCGTGCAAAACTGAAATCATTCCGGTACATACATGGCACAATCATTTCCCTTGCACTTACCTGTTTTCCAAAACGGATGAGGAACTCAAACCCTTTATCCAGACTCTTTAACGGTGGCTGTTTATTCACTCTGCCTCCTGCTTCAAGCGATTGTGCATTCAGCATTGGAGTACGTTTGTTCCATTCATTGTAAAGAAATAATAATTCGCTGCCGCTGTTCATGATTTGGTAGCTGAGCATATTATCTGTATTATCATCAAACTGTGATTTGGCGATGATATTATTCCACTGCATGTTACCTTCTTTATCAAGTGATAAAATCATCACATTATCTGTATAATAACGTGTTTGCTGATTGTTGTTCCAGCTGTAGGGCGATCCCCAGCCATACATACCCATCCCTCTCATTCCCCAGTTATTCCACGAGTTCCATCCATAATAACTACCGGGGCCATAACCACTGCCCCACATCATTGGATTATCCCAACGGTTATAAGTTGAGCCCCGGCTGTTTCCGTAAGTGCATTCGCCTGTAATAAGAATGCCCCCATCCTTTTTAACGATGAGGTGCTTGAGAAAATAATCATTGAATGCCATCTTCGTTGAATTGTCTCCTTTTGCCAATGCACGGAATTCATCATTAAATTCAACTGTTCTTTCAATATCGGCACCGGTCATGCTTTTATTAACGATAGCTGTAAAGAGCCCATCAATATTTCCTCTTTTTGATTTGGAGTATAAAGAGGTTAAAACATACCGTCCATTTAAATTATCTACTTTGATTCTTAACTCATCCAGAAATACTTTGTCAAGTGTAAGATCAAATACTTTGACGCTGTCTGCATACACAGGTAATACAACCAGTTTTGCATGCTGAATATATTCCCGCTGTCCCGGACGTACGACATGGCTGAACAGAAAATTCCCTTCATTATCAAGGTAAAAATCTGCAATGGATTCTTTTGTATTCTCCAGTGTGTAATTGAAACCTGATTTCCGTATCGGTATCAGGTTATGACTTAACAAAAGCGTTTGTATGCTGAAATTGTCACGCTCTTTGTTTTTCATTTTAAAGATCATCAGCTTCTGCTTGTCGTCACTGATGATGGTACTGTAAATTTTATTATCACTGAAAATGCTCAGTTGGGTTGTATCGAGTTGAAGAGGCTCACCGATTTTTTTCCCGTTTCCATCAATCATTACACCCATGCAGTACACAATACTTTTTTTCTGGTATTGATAAATCACCATTGAGTGTTCAGGCGTAGAAAACAAATCAACATTAATTGCACGATCAGGAATAAAATCGAGGTCAACTTTTTCCTTCAGTTTCATTTCGGCATCATACACTGCAATGGTATGCCGGCTGCGGTTGTTTTTATAAACGAGGTAGTTGTTGTTATACCTGCCCAGAATTTCAAAATTCAGCTGCCGGATGTCTTCCCTGTCGGGCTCTGAATAATAAATACG
>JANOIQ010000520.1:0-3571 GCA_031407835.1 Chitinophagaceae bacterium | reverse complement strand
GATCACCAGCTGCAATGGCAGTAAACATGATCGCTGCTCTTAGTACTGAAGCTCCTGCACCTGTAAGTAAACTGAAGATCCATAAGAACGAAAGAACGAGCAAAGGCTTCAACCATTTAATGCGTTTGTATTTATCTAATGGTTTAAAGATGAGCAGCAGCAGCCAGTAGATCAAACCCAAATGCAAACCGCTGATGGCAATTACATGCACCACACCTGTATTACTGTAAGCCTGTACCAGGTCCCTGTCAAGATCATCACGGTAGCCGATGAGCAGTGCTTCAGCCACACTTGTTTCCTGTTCACCTTTAATTTGTTTACGAAGTGTACTAAGTATATAAGCCTTGGTACGGTACATCCACGACCAAAAAGCAGATGACTTCTTTTGATTCAATACAACATATTCTGTTTTCTTTAAAAATAGCTGATGTGTAATCCCATTGAATAATGCATACCGTTTGTAATCGAACCCACCTGGATTGCCTGCATTCTTAATTTCCTGTAATGGTTTATTAATGGCAATGATGTTTCCATAATTCAACGGAGGAAGAATACTGTCTTTCTGAAAATAGAGAATGATATTACCTTTTACTTTCTTTGCTTTCCCGTTTTGCTGAACAGAAACAATTTCTGCCAGTGCTTTAAACGTTTTCTGTTTTTCACTTAATGGTTCCAGTAAACGAAGCTGAACAATATCGCCGGGTTTGTACTGATGACCAACCCATTGCTGCTGATGATTCACCTGGTTGAGCCAGGTAAGGAGGATACCTAGACCAATTAGTGCAAATGATATACTGATGCCGGGAATCCAGCTAAAGAAGAATTTTTTTTGTTCATTTGATAATATATAAAAGAGAAGTAATGGTAGGGAAGCAGAAAAGAAATACACAGCGATCATCCAATGCAGGGAAAAATTCCATCCTGCAATAATGCCTGCTGCAAAAGGAAGCAGCAGCCGCAGGAAGGGGATGTTTTTCCAGATGGGGATCATGAGTTAATTAAGGTGTGATTAGTAAGATAGAAACCCTTTTACTAATAAGCAATATTCTGCCGGAACAAAAATTTATCTCAAGTCAGAAAATGCTAAATTTGGTATCAAACTTTTAATTTGAAATTTACTTCCATAGAAATATGTGCGGGGGCCGGAGGACAAGCAATTGGGCTTGAGCAAGCAGGATTTGATCATGTAGCGCTTGTTGAGATTGAGCAAATTGCTTGCGATACACTTCATTTAAACAGACCTAATTGGAATGTCATTCGTCAGGATGTTAAAGATTTTACTGCTAAAAAATATAAAAGCATTGACCTTTTTGCTGGAGGCGTTCCTTGTCCGCCTTTTTCAATTGCAGGAAAACAACTAGGTAAGGACGATGAAAGAGATTTGTTTCCTGAAGCACTCAGACTTATTAAGGAGTGCAAACCCAAAGCTGTAATGCTTGAGAACGTAAGAGGACTGCTTGATATTAAATTCAAGGAATATCGCAGGCACATTCTTAATGAACTTTATAAGATGGGTTATCAGTGTGATTGGAGATTAGTAAATGCATCTGATTATGGCGTTTCGCAATTAAGGCCAAGAGCAATTCTTGTTGCTCTAAAAAAAGAATATTTTGATTATTTCGAATGGCCATCCAAAAGCGAAATACCTCCTCTAACTGTTGGTGAACTTTTATATGATGAAATGGCTTCGTTAGGGTGGGAGAATGTTGATAGTTGGAGGAAATCTGCAAATAGCATTGCTCCTACAATAGTCGGCGGTTCAAAAAAACACGGTGGAGCTGACCTTGGTCCAACAAGAGCAAAGCAATCATGGGCATTACTTGGAGTTGATGGTAAAGGACTTGCTGATGCACCTCCCTTAAATGGTTCAAAAGCAATGCCTCGGCTCACTCTTAAAATGACTGCTTTGATTCAGGGATTCCCGAAAGACTGGGAATTTGCAGGTAAAAAAACACCTGCATACAGGCAGGTCGGAAATGCATTTCCCCCGCCAGTTGCAAAAGCTATTGGGATGTCAATAAAAAAAGCGCTAAAAAGTTATGACTCAAAAAACATCAAAGGGAAAAGGCTCAAGAGCCAAATTGCGTGATTTCTTTAGCAGCAATGTTGGAAAAGTTTTAAATTCTAAAACATTAAGTAAAGTTGCCGGTACAAGTGAGTGGGCAAGAAGGGTTCGTGAGTTAAGGAATGAAGAAGGGATGAATATTGTAACTCACAATGATCGAAGTGATTTAAAACCTGGTGAATATTTGTTGATAGACCTCAAGCCATTACCTGCATTTGAAAGAGGTATTTCAAAGGAAATTCGTGCTTTTGTCTTAGATAGAAATGGATTTACCTGTCAAATGTGTGGTACAGCAGCTGGCGAACCTCATCCATATGATGCGGGGAGAAAAACAAGACTTCATATTGGGCACATCATTGATAAAACAATGGGTGGTGAAGATGAACCCGGTAACTTAAGAGCTATTTGTTCTGTTTGTAATGAAGGTGCGTCAAACCTAACTCTTAATAGACCACAAGCAATAAAATTACTTGCACAAATTAGGCGTGCTCCAACATCTGATCAACTTGATGTTTTGAAATGGATGGTTACTAAATTCCCGAAACAGGTAAAAGAGTTACTTGATAAAAGTAAAAAATAGCAGCCTGAAATTATCTTAAAGTATATTTTTATTCTCCCAGCAAATTTTTCAAAAAAGCAATCTGTCCCAAATGATAAATATTATGCTGCAACAATCCATTAAGCAGATAACGGAAATTATAATCCCGAAAATCAACTTTTTCTTCCAGTAAAGAATCGTCTTTCTTTTTTAAAACAGCAATGATCTGCTGATGAATTGATTCAAATTCAGCCAATCCTTTTTTCCAGGTATGTTCTTTGGGATCAATCGTCCGCCAGTCTGATTCTTCTGAATCAATCAGGTCTTCCTCCATTTTTCTCTGCAGGCGATTCAATGTAAACTGTGCCCAGTTGATCATGTGATACAATATCTCAATGGCCGCATGCGAATTCTTTGGATTGATATACACAACAGCCGGATGAATTTTATTCAGCATTGGTAACACTGCTTCACCATACCAAGGCTGTCCATTCAATACCTGCTGGAGGCTATTGATGATGGCTTGAATTTCTTTGTTCATATATACAAGTTACAATTTCCTGCCGGGAAGACGAGAAGGCGGTAAGATTTCTTCCCATCTTACCCCCTTCCCGGCAAACTATTTCTCAAATAAAAAGCCTCCCGAAAATCAGGAGGCTATCTTAAAAATCTTTTAAATCCTATAAATCAAGGTTCAGACAATTTACTTACTTAAGTGCATACTTCTTTCTTTATACAACTGGCGGAAGTATGGATCACGGAGATCTTTAATGAAACGGATGGCTTCACCTGTACTTTTCATTTCAGGTCCCAGCTCTTTATTTACGTTCGGGAATTTATTAAAACTGAATACTGGTTCTTTAATAGCATAACCGGTGAGTTTCTTTTCGTACGTAAAATCAGTCAGTTTCTTTTCGCCCAGCATTACTTTCGTTGCAATATTCAGGTATGGAATCTGGTAGGCTTTT
>JANOIQ010000207.1:0-6496 GCA_031407835.1 Chitinophagaceae bacterium | reverse complement strand
AGCAATGGATGAACGCTGGGTGGCAAATGGAATTTTTGCCTGGTTCCAGAACGATGAGTTGGCATCGGGTGAGGTGGCAATACCCAGATCGCCCATACCACCGGCTCTTGCATCGGGCGAAATACGTAACATGGGAACTGCCGTGGTTACTACATTAATACGATCCTGAGCAAATGTTGTAAGGGAAGAAAACAGAAAGATTGCACAAAGGATTTGGATTGAAGCTTTTCTCATCAGAATTGAAATTTGAGCCATAAAATTAGTTGAAATTGGGTAACGCCAATCAATTACGAATAGTATTAGGTTTTACAGAAGAACTAACTTTTGAAGGGCCGATTGTTTTTTACCGTTTGAATCTTTTACTTCTAACTGATAAATGTAGACACCCCGGCCAATTTTTTGTCCATAGTCATCCCTGCCGTCCCATTCAATGTCAAAAGAACGGTTTCCTTCTGTATTTATTGTACGAATTATAGATTTTACAAGCTTCCCGGAAACGGAGAAAATGCGGATCATCACATGCAGATTATCACCCGGCCGGTTATGCTCAAACATGAAAGTGGTTTTGCTGGTGAAAGGATTCGGGTAATTGTAAACCCTTTCAATTTTAAACTCCTCATCTTTAATCACTTTAAATTCAAGCCTGTATTCGCTGCTATTGTTCTGTACATCCCACGCTTTAATGGTAAGCGTATGCAATCCTTCTGTTAAAGCCGGCAATTGAAACCGCACTGAACCTGTTTGATAACTGTCTGCTTCTGCCTCATAATAATCATTGAGTATAAAAAAGCGGCTGTTGTCGTTATCCAGTGTTGCAATCAGGTCATGACCAATACCTGTACCAACTGTATTGATACCACTTGAGTCAAATAAGTTCAGCAGCAATACAGATGTTTGATTGGCAATACCTCCGTTGACAAATTTTTTATCGTTAAGCCATCCTTTGATCGTTGGACCAGTTTGATCGCTGATTGGATTGGTTCCTGCACCACCAACGATAATTGATGTTTCAGCACCGTTTCCATCTTTGGTTCCATCTTCGGCATAATAATTAATCTTACCATTTCCAAACTGGTAGTTGATATCCTTTGGAACAACAAAAGTGTAACTGAATTGCCCGTTGGTAACTTTTGCCTTCCCTTTAAAAATGATATTGGTCTGATTGTTAAACGTCGTAACAGTGCTTGTGACATCATTTCCAAACGTTTTTACCTGTTGTACTTTATCAAAAATTACGGGATATACATTTCCATTAAACCCAGTCAGGCGGTTACCTGAAGCATCTGTTACTTCACCTTTGATTGTATAACGATCCAATGACTTTAATGTATCAGCAGATGGAACTTGATTATTGATTGATGTGGTTCTTACTTTCAATGCCGGGAAACCAAGACGCACAGCAGGATCACCAAGCAAAGTAAATTTTCTGTTGTTGATTACATCTCCAAAATTCTGATAAGTATAATTCTTTGCTTTTTTCATGGCTTCGCCCAGCGTAGGAAAAATTCCATTTGCATCAGTTGCCAGGGCCATCTGAAAATAATTGTTATTGATGATGCGGTTACTGAAAGCAAACACCACACGGGTAGTTGTCATTAATGCAATAGCACCTGTTTTTTCTCTTACTAAAATATTTTCACCAATAGAATTCACGGCAGGGTTATCATAAGGAGCAAAATCGCAGGTAGCAGTAATAAACAATGGAAGTTTATCCGGATTGCTCCAGCTGTTCACCATGTCCTGATCCAGAATTACTTCCCCTGCCAATCTTCTGAAACCTCCATGTCCGCTATAATTCCAGATCAATGTGCCGGAAAAAATTTTATTGTTGATGGCCTGGTTTGCATCGGGGTAACGGCTGCCGCCACTTCCACTTTGCTGACGGTAAGCATCGAGGTAAATTTTTGAGAGATTGAATGTTTTGTTTTGCTGAATGACCTGTGCATGCAGTTCTGCATCATCGAGATGAATGTTATTGTCCTCATCATCAGCCACCAATGATACTTCATTTCTCCACGGGCCAAAACTTTCTTTAGCATGGTAACGGATCACTTTATCAACCACATACTTTGCTTCCTGCAGATTTTTTGCAGGAATACGGCCAATTCCAATATCAATTAAACTTACAGGAAAAGTCTGGCTGATATTATCTGCATCATCAAGTAATCCAAAAAAATCATCAGAAGTATATGTAGATAAAGGATCAAGGGAAGCATTGCTTTCATAACAGGGTACAAGATTGGTGTTTGCACTGATCCTGTTTTGATAATCATATGATGCATCACCAAATAATAAAAGATAACGGGGACGTCTGGTTGTATCATTCCCTGCTTTATTATAATACATTTTTACAAAATCACGGATGGCTGATGGATCGGGTGTACCTGATGAAAACTCATTGAATACCTGGTCAGTTGTTACAACAAGTGTGCGGAGATTTTGATTTTGCTGATGCCATGCACCCAGCCGCTGTGCTTCAGAAAGTAAAGATGGATGAGTTACAATCAGGTAATCTTTCACAGATGAGTTGTGCAAATCCTGGTTATTGATTTTACCCAATGCCTGCGGCAGTAAAAAATTCTGATTTGTAAACGCAATATATTCCCTGAGGCGTTCAGAAGAATTAGCAAACCTGAATTCAGAACCACTTAAGGTTCCTGAAATATTTACAGGAGTTAATGGATCAGTTACATCCCATACTGTTGTATTCATTGAAGCCGACTGCAAACGAAATTCAGTACTGTTTCCACTGCCAACCGTTTCCCAATCACGGAACAGTAACTGATCAATCCCGTTTATACTTAACTGCCGTTGTGGAAATAATTTAAACCAGTTCAACCATCCCTGTGAATTTAAACTGCCCGGCTGGTAAGTATACTGAAGGGTAATATTCGTTTGTGCTGATATAAATGTTGAAGCGGCCTCATGCGGAAAAGCCACCGGGTCGTAAGTTCCTGTGCCAACATTCGGAACTGTGTGCTGCACTGCAACAGTATTATTTACCCTTACTGTAAACGAACTGCTTACACTGTTACTTCTTGCAGCAACATTTGAAACAATCTGCACAGGAGTGCCAGTCACTATATTTGGAAAAGAAGCAGAGAAATTCCGGTTTACTGTTTTCCCGGGAGTATTACTGAATTCTTCTCCATACCATTCTTTGCCGCTCTTTAAAAAATTAATGGTATCAAGTTCATAAAAATACCGGTCACGAAAGGTTGTCACCTGCTGGTTTGCCGATACTGCGCTGTTTTTGTTTTGAATTCTGAGCCCAACTCCACCAACTGACAGAAAATAAAAAGATTCGTTACTGTATAAATTTTTCTGATGCTGAAATGTTTTATTTAGTGAATCTTTTATCCATGCATGCGGTCCGGCAGCAAAAAATAAAAAGTAATCATTGCCGCTGAAGATACCATCGCCACCATCAACCATCAGTATGGCATTTTCAGATAAGTCATCTGCCCTGCTAACCTGGTTTGCTTCAGGCAGCATCTGTCCACCATTTCCATACAAACGGATTGCAGTACTGGACAGCCCTGTTGTATTAATCCCCAAGGCCTGCAGGAAAGCCACATTTACCCTGTAAACACCAGCATTTTTTACAGATAATTTATACCAGTTGCCATTTGACAGCACAGAATTAGTGCGGTAGCTGCGTTGCGCAGTACCGGATAAAAACAAAAAACAGCCAATTAGCAGTGCAGTGTAACGCATAAATGGTGAATAACAAATATACCTGAAAGACCATGAATGAAATAGAACAGAAAACAGATTCTACCCTGTCTGTACGTATTGCATAAGATGAACTAAATCCGATGGTTGCTGCATGCGTTCGTAATTCTACTGTTTACTAAGCAGAAATACTGAAATTCATACACAAGACGTTTATTTGCTATCGTTTCTGAAAAGAAAAACCTATGTTTGTCGTCACCACTTAGTAAAATTTGGGGTGATAAATCCAATACAATACTTTTGAACTTTATTCGTTAACTAAAAAAACGAAAAGAACGATGAAAAACCTTTTCCACGTTAAAAATCTGGGGATCCTGTTAGTAGGGGCCACGCTTATTACTTCCTGTAACATTTTTAAAAAGAAGCCTGAGAAATCTTCCAATACCGGCTGGACCTACAATGATCCAAATGGCAGTGGATTCCGTGTTTCCAAAGAAAAAGAACAGAAAACGGGTCCAGGCCTTGTTTTTGTTGAAGGCGGTACCTTTACCATGGGAGCTGTTGAAGAAGATGTTATGCGTGACTGGAATAATATTCCAAAGCGTGTTACAGTTGCTTCTTTCTATATGGATGAAAGCGAAGTTGCCAACGTTCACTACCGTGAATATCTGTACTGGCTGAACCGTGTGTTCATGGATACAGCTATTACCAACAAGGCTTTACCCGATACACTTTGCTGGCGCAGTGAGTTAGCTTACAATGAGCCTTATGTGGAATATTATTTCCGCCATCCTTCTTATAATTTATATCCTGTTGTAGGCGTAAGCTGGAAACAGGCTTACGATTATTGTCTGTGGCGTTCTGACCGTGTGAATGAAAACATTCTCTACGATAAAGGCATCACTAACAAAAAAGCTGAAATGCAGAAACAAATGCAGGGCGGCGGACAGGACAACTTTAATACAAAAGCGTATCTGTTAGGTGAATACCAGGCAACCCCCGGTAAAAACATTAAAGCATACAAAGATCCTATTACAAAACAGGTTCCTACAAGCATCAGCTTTGAAGAAGGCTTAATCTTACCTGATTACCGTCTGCCTTCTGAAGCAGAATGGGAATATGCAGCATATGGTTATGTAGCTCAAAACCCTAATCCACGTAAAAGCGAAAAGCGTCGTGGTGAGGAATTGATTGCAAACAAACAGGTTTATCCGTGGTCACAAAATGTAAATGGATTGCGTGATTCACGCCGCAGTAACTGGCAGGGACAATTCCTGGCCAACTTTAAACGTGGTTCTGGTGATAACATGGGTGTTGCAGGTGGTTTGAATGACCGTGCTGTAATTACCGGACCAATCAAAGCATTCTTTCCAAATGGGTTCGGCTTATATAATATGGCTGGTAATGTAAGTGAGTGGGTAGCTGATGTGTACAGACCACTTACAGGTACTGATGGAGATGATTTCAACCCTTACCGTGGTAATAATTTTCAACGTATGGATATGAGTACCGGAAAAGCTGAAAGAGATTCTATGGGCCGTATCAAATACCGCAATGAAACAGAAGACGAAGTAAAAAACCGTCGTAATTACCAGAAAGGTTATGTTATTGATTACTTAGATGGTGATTCTTTAAGCCAGGTACAATATGGATATGGTGTTACAACTCTTGTAAGTGATAAGAGCAGAGTTTATAAAGGTGGCAGCTGGAACGACCGAGCTTATTGGCTCAGTCCGGGTACACGCCGTTTCATGGAAGAAGAACAGAGCAGTTCACAGATTGGTTTCCGTTGTGCAATGACACGTTATGGCAGCCAGGAAGGAAATGGAAGAAAAACAGGCAACTGGTTCCAGACCAGAAAACAAAACAATCGTAAAAGAAGTTAATAAATAAAATCTTTTCAAAAAACCTCCTGCATGCAGGGGGTTTTTTATTGGGAGCTATTTCATGTTCAGCAGAAATCATTTCATCCTTATACTGAGTTAATACGAACTAATTATCTTTGAAACATGCTCATCGAAGAACTGTACAAACTATTTCTGCAATACCCATCTGTACAAACAGACACCCGTAAATTAAAAACAGGCGATCTCTATTTTGCATTAAAAGGTGAAAACTTTAACGGCAACCAGTTTGCTGTTCAGGCCTTGGAAAAAGGAGCAGCTTATGCGGTAGTTGATGAAGATATCAATTCAACTGATAAGCGAATCATAAAAGTGGATGACGTACTGCAAACACTTCAGCAACTGGCCAAACATCACCGCCAGCAATTCACTATTCCGTTTATTGCCATTACAGGAAGTAATGGAAAAACAACTACAAAGGAATTGATTCATGCTGTTCTTTCATCTCACTTCAAAACATATACAACAGAAGGCAACCTAAATAATCATATTGGCATTCCGCTCACCTTGCTGAAAGTAAAAGCTGATGCAGAAATAGCGGTTGTGGAAATGGGCGCCAATCATCAGAAAGAAATTGCATCGTATTGTACTTATACATTGCCAACACACGGATTAATTAATAACTGCGGCAAAGCTCACCTTGAAGGTTTTGGCGGAATTGAAGGAGTTAAGAAAGGAAAAGGTGAGCTGTATGATTTCATACGGGATACAAATGGCACCATTTTTATTAACAAGGATTACGAATACCTGCGCAAAATGAGTACAGGCATTCATTTTCAGATTACCTATGGCACCGTTAATGCAGAAACCACAGGACAACTGCTGATCAGTGAACCTTTTTTGAAAGTAGAGATCACAAGTGATGAAGCAATCGGTATTATAGAATCGCATTTGGTGGGAGATTATAATTTGCCAAA
>JANOIQ010000491.1:0-4917 GCA_031407835.1 Chitinophagaceae bacterium | reverse complement strand
GAATGGACGATGCTGTTTGAAACAACTGAATTGTTTGAAACAGTTGTGAACGTTTTTAAAGCTGATGAAGGTTTGAAACAAAATGTTGAGAAATTAACTGCCTATATAGAAACACAATCAAAATAACCTGCTTACCGCCAGGCAGGCTTACTGTAACAAAGAAATATAATAACTATGAGTAAATTCAACAGCACTAAAAAGAAGTTGTCAGCAGCCCAACTTGAAGAACTACTCAACACATTGAAAGTCCGTTTTGAGAAAAACATGAACCGTCATAAAGGAATTGAATGGGCCAAAGTGCAGTCCCGTCTCTGCGGGATGGAAGCCAATACAGAAAAACTGTGGTCGCTCAATGAAATGAAAAGTACCGGAGGTGAACCGGATGTTGTTGGGTTTGATAAAAAAACGGGCGAATATATTTTTTACGATTGTTCTGCGGAAAGTCCCAAGGGCCGCCGCAGTGTTTGTTACGACCATGAAGCGCTGGAGAAAAGGAAAGAACATAAACCCGAAAACAGCGCTGTTGAGATGGCTGCCGACATTGGGATTGAACTTTTAACGGAAGAACAATACAGGGAGTTGCAAAAATTAGGGAATTTCGATACAAAAACATCAAGCTGGATAATAACACCTGCTGCTATCAGAAAACTCGGTGGTGCCCTTTTTGCTGATTACCGTTACGGCCATGTGTTTGTGTATCACAACGGTGCAGAATCGTATTATGCGGCCAGAGCTTTCCGTGGCTCTTTAAGGGTTTAATCCCGATAGCTATCGGGCTGCACAAAAAAATTACTATGATAAAGAGTGAAATAAATCCTGCTGTTGATTTTTATTTTAATAAAACCAGGTGGCAAAAAGAACTCGGGCAATTGAGAATGATTGTTCTTGACTGCGGACTCACCGAAGAATTAAAGTGGGGCGTTCCTAGTTACAGCTTTCAGAAAAGTAACATCGTATTGATACATGTATTTAAAGAATATTGTGCGTTTTTGTTTTTCAAAGGCGCCCTGTTAAATGATGCCCATTGCATTCTAGTTCAACAGACGAAGAATGTGCAGGCAGGGCGACAGATCCGGTTTACCAATGTTCAGGAAATCGTTAAGATGAAACCTCTCCTGAATGCCTATATCTATGAAGCCATTGAAGTGGAAAAAGCGGGTTTGAAAGTGCCGCTTAAGAAGACTGCAGAATTTTCCATGCCTGCAGAATTTCAAACTAAATTAAATAAAAACTCCGCCTTGAAAAAGGCTTTTGAAGCATTAACACCGGGGCGGCAAAGAGGATACATGCTGCATTTTTCTGCAGCCAAACAATCCCAAACCCGTGAGGCAAGAATTGAAAAATGTATGCAGCAAATTCTCAATGGAAAGGGATTAAATGATTAGTAATTCCCTCCCGGCGGAAAACCAACAACAGTAACATAGAACAAAGGCAGCTTTGTATATCTTAATAATTGCTACTTTTAAATAATGAAATATATATTCGTTTTCTTACTCAGTTTTTTTATTCTGCAAAAGGCCGTTTCACAAACCCTTTCACCAATTATAAAACAGCAGACAGGCATTGATCTTAAACGATTGGCTGACATTGATACCCTATTGAAGCATTATGATGATAACAACTGGTTAGCGGGTGCTGTAGTATTAGTGATCAAAAATAACGAGGTAGTATATTACAAAGGACACGGATATGCAAATTTGTCAACTAAAAAACCAATGCAGGCCGATGCCATTTTCAGAATCATGAGCCAAACCAAAGCAATTACAAGTTTGGCAATCATGCAATTATTTGAACGGGGTAAGCTGAGGCTTGATCAAAAAATTTCTGATTTTATTCCTGAATTTAAAAACCCAAGAGTACTCAGCAGTTTTCAGTTTGCCGATTCAAGCTACACATCTGTTCCTGCTAAACGGGAAATTACTTTCCGGGATTTATTAACGCATACATCAGGAATAGATTATGCTGCCATTGGCTCTGATACCATGAAGGCGATTTATGCAAAAAACAGCATTCCTTCCGGTCTGGGTTATTTTAATGAGAATCTGCTATCCAAAATGAAGGCATTAGGCAAGTTGCCGCTTCGTCATAACCCTGGAGAAAGGTTCACGTATGGTTTAAACACCGACTTATTGGGATGCCTTGTAGAAATAATCAGCGGTCAATCATTAGAAGCTTATTGTGATGAATATATTTTCAAACCGCTTGGTATGAAGGATACATATTTTAATCTTCCCATGTCAAAGGCTAACAGACTGGCAACGGTATATACAGAAGATAACAATAAGAAAATTATTGAGTGGTCACCCACTTTCCGGAATATTGATCCAACCTATCCATTAATGAAGAAAAGTTATTTTTCAGGTGGTGCCGGATTATCTTCTACCGCATTTGATTATGCAATTTTTCTTCAAATGCTATTGAATGGAGGCCGCTCCAATAACAAACAAATTCTGGGACGGCGTACCGTTGAATTAATGTTAAGCCCTCAATTGGGCGATCGTGTATTTGGAGATGATAATTTTTGCCTGGGATTTGGACTAACCTCTGAAAAATCAGCCAATTTGAATATGAAGAATAAAGGATCGTTTGCCTGGGGAGGCTACTATGGCACAACCTATTGGGCCGATCCGAAAGAAAAACTTATCTGCTTAATTATGACACAACAAAGTCCCAATTCACACGGTGATATTATTGATAAAATCTCCAGCATTATTTATGGTAGTTTGAAATAGATAACCAAAAAAATTGTACAAACTCAATCCTTCATCAATTATAATAAACTTAGTAACATAATTAGATACTGATATACCCGGCTAACCTTTTTATATGACATTTGCGTATAGTTACACTTTATCTGAAATTTTTCACTTAGCTTTTAAATTTAAAAAATGAAAAGAAATAAATTTCTTGCTGCAGTTGTTACTATTGCAACCGCTCCATTCATTTCTGTTGCTCAGCTTCATCAGGTACTGAAGGGAAAAGGCAAAGGCTTTAAAATAAATGCCGGTGAAGGAAGGATACATGGACATATAAAACTCAAAGGAGTAAACTCTAATATACTTGATGTGAAAATTTCAGGGAGTGATACAGATGGAGACCTGGCAATTTTTGAACAAACCTCGCTCTCGCAGGGAAAAGGTACGCCTTTGCATATCCATCCAAACCAGGATGAAGTTTTTTACGTTATCGAAGGCTCCTACTATTTCCAGGTTGGCGATGACAAATTTCAGCTGAATGCAGGAGACAGTATTTTTTTACCACGCAAGGTTGCGCATGCATGGACGCAGGTATCTGAAAAAGGCAAAATGACTGTAATTCTTCAACCAGCCGGTAAACTGGAAAGTTTCTTTGTTACAGTAGCAGCGTTAGATCATGAGCCTACACCCAAGGAAATGGAAAAAATTTTTGCTGATAATGATATGCAGGTAGTTGGGCCTCCTTTAAAAATTAATTAATTCAGTTTCTTCTTCGCTCATGTTGGCGATGGCATCAACAACAGAATGAAACTGATGGATATTAAACATCAAGCTTTTCAGTAAAGCCCGGCAGTAATAAAAGAGCAATGCCCCTTTACTTTTTTATTACTTTAAAACGAAAGCTTTGTATGGTATTGCTTACCCTGAGAAGATAAGTACCGGGGCTGTTAATTTCTTTCAATACTACTTTATACTGACCGCCGTTGAGGATATTCAGTTTACCATTCTGTATGAACTGCCCGTTAACCGAAGTAATGGTGTAATCAAACATTCCATGCAGGCTTTGAGAAGCCATTAGAAGAATATGATCCGTCACAGGGTTTATCAGTAAGGTGAGCAACTCATTTGTATTTCTATCACTTATGGTTACAACCTGTGAGAACTTTTCTATACCATTATTATCAATGGATCGAAGACGGTAATAAGCAATACCATTGATGGCCCTGTCATCACGACCGGAATATTTTTCTGTGGTACCTGTATTACGGGCAACCAACTCTCCTATTTTATAGAACTGGATATTATTATCACTTCGCTCTGCTACGAAACGGGCCATATTAAATTCTCCGGTTGTTGTCCACGTAAGCAGGGTAATATAATCCTGCCTTTTTGCACTAAAATTAATTTGTGTTAAAGGAAGAATATAAGAAGTGCTGCCAAACGTAAACAGGTTGAATGCTGAAAGACTGCCTGATGTTACAGTACCGGTAGCGGCAGTGGTACCACTTGCTGAGCCACCATGGGGTATCCAGCGAATTCCATTATAGCCTGCCACCTGTATATCAAGAACAGCCCAATTGGGAAAATATACTTTGCTTTGATCCCAGTTCATTGTAACTGTTGCCGTACCTCCCGAAATTTTGTTGACAGACCAGTATTCTGTGTCATCAATATCCCAAAAAGGACTTTGCATCTGAGTAGAAAAAGGTGTACCTGCCAAATACCTGGCATTGAATTCACTTGCTGCTGAAAGACTGCCCAAAGCAATTTTTCTTTCGATTGTGCCATTGCCTACAGGGAAACTAAAATTTGAGGAACCTGTTTTTTTTACCCAGCCATTTACGTGTCTTGTATCACCATCACCACTGTAAGATGATCCCGCTTCATAGATGAGGTAATTGGGAGCAGCAGAAGTAGTAATGATGCCGCTGCTGAAAGTATGTGTATTACTTACACTCAAATTATTATTGAGCATAACGCCTGTACTGTTATCAGAAACAAGATTATAGGTATTGAAGGGCTGGGTTCCGCTTAGTGACTGTGTACTGCTGCCGTTAAGATACAATGTACCTGTACCGTTTGCCATTGACGACTGGCTGTTACTGATATCTCCCTTTAAATAAAAACTGCCTTTGTTTACCAGCACAGCGGCAGATGTGTTAGTGAAACTTCCGAAACCGGATACAGAAGCACCTGTATGAATTTGCAGGTTACCATTGTT
>JANOIQ010000476.1:0-2478 GCA_031407835.1 Chitinophagaceae bacterium | reverse complement strand
AATATAAAACAGTGGCCCAATATTGATATCATGCTTCCTCTTTACCTTACACAAGGATTAATCATTGGAATGCTTCTTTTCGCCGCATGGAAATATGATAAGCTGAAACATCCTGCTACTTACCTGGCCGTTGCTGTAAACCTGTTTATATTTTTATTGGAACCGCTGGGGAAATCAGAAGCAGTACAGTTATTTTTAAAAGGAATGATTAAAGGATGATTTTACACTGTAGCTGGCGGTTTTCCCAATTGTTGCCGGCCCGCCACAATAAGTCAACTGATCCCAGCTAATATCTGATAGGTATCGCATGAAGCTAAACAAAATGCCATCCTGTCATTTTGTAAAATATCTACATCAATTAAAGTGAAAATATAGTTTCCTGTTAGTGAGCGACCAACAGAGGCGTAAGAGTAAAACAACGGGCTGCCGGTTTGGAAACAACATTAACACCAATAAATAAGAAGTTGGTGGAAGCAGTAGTGGAAGAAATAAAATAATTTTCAGATGACATACCGCAATAGAAAACCCGGGGTAAATAAATAGTTTACCCCGGGTAATATAATTGTGTCGTAATAAAAACTGAATGTTGATTTTATGCTGTTACCTTTTCTTCTGCGGCTTCAACATTTACAGCACTTACAGCAACTTCAGTTAATTTTTCATCAGCTGCTTTTTCTTCATCAAGAGTTGCTTCAAGTAAGTCAACTGCCTGTTTTAAACCAAGCGTTTCTGCAAACTGGCGCAATGTGCCATAAGTTGCAATTTCATAATGCTCCGCTTTTTGTGCCGCTGAAATTATACCGGCATCGCACATAGCACCTTCTTCACATTCTTCCATGATTTCTTCTGCTTCTTTTATCAATCCAGTCATTGCCTCACATTTCTTTGCAACTGCTTTTTGTCCAAATGATTCGAATACCTGTTCAACTCTTGTTACATGTCCTTCCGTTTCTGCCAGATGAGATGTAAGTGCATCAATCAATTCCTCCGATGTTGCTTTTTTTATCATTTTAGGAATTGCTTTTGTTAATGCCTTTTCAGCCCAGTAAATATCTTTCAGCTCATCTTCAAACAATTTCATCAATTGTGAAGATTTCATTCCTGTCCTGGGGGCTTCTTTTTTTGTTTTTGCCCCGTTTTGATTGGCGTTTTTTACTTCATTTTTCATTGTTGACATTTTTTGTTGATTAAAAAATAGTTTTTCACTTCAGTAACCGATCATCTTCAGCTGCATAATGGCAGTTGTAAGATGAGTATTTCCCTACCGGTATACACCCGGTCTTTCCTTCCTTTTTTCAAACAGGTTTCTTTCTGTATCTGCTGCTGCGTTGTATACAGAAACTATATTTTTTTGTGAGAAATGTGAACCTGATTTTGAGATCATCAGTTTAATTGAATTTACTTTTGAGTTATAAAGAAATTCATCACCTGGATTTATTCTTTCCTATACGCATAACAATTGCAACGATAATTCCTATTATCACTATCACAATAAAAATCCCTACGCCCATACCTGCTTTAAAGATCCCTTCAATAGCAGCACATGAACTGAGCAGAAAGGAGAAAAGCAGGAAGCTGAATACAGATAACAGGTCATTTTTTTTCATCAGTTAACTTTTTTTTTAAAGTATTGAAAACGTTTTTACGGTACAAAGATTATTAAAGTTTTGGCAGCAGATGTTATAGTATTTTAAGTAAGTTTTACATTATTCACACATTTAATAAACGCTGCAGAAAGTTAAGTTGATAGCCAGAATTCTTTGGTTACGTAACCTTGCAGGCGACTTTAAAAAAAGGAGCTCAACTGTTCAGTTGAGCTCCTTTTTAAAATCAATATTGTTATGCACACATCAGGCATCTGTTCCTATTGATGCCGATGGTTCCAGTTCTGCAATCCGTTCTTTTTCACCTGCATTGGTCAGTTGAACTTCGCATACAATAGATACTTCTTCGCTAACCATTATGCCACCTGTTTCAAGAGTTGTATTCCACACAAGTCCAAAGTCAGTTCTGTTGATTACCCCGGTAACTGTAAAACCTGCTTTTTCATTTCCCCATGGATCGGTTACGATTCCTCCAAAGCGAACATTCAGTACTATATTTTTTGTAATTCCTTTAATGGTTAAATCGCCCCATACTTCCTGATTACCAAATACGTCTGCCTGGCCGATTGTGTTTGATACAAAGGTTATCTGTTTGTGATTTTCCACATCAAAGAACTCTGCACTTTTCAGGTGTTCATCTCTTTTTGAATCATTCGTTTCAATAGAAGATGCATCAATCCACAAATCTATTTCAGCAGTTGTAAAATCCTGTTCAAACGTATAGATACTTGCGTCAAAGATTTTAAAATATCCCTTTACATTGGAGATCATTAAATGCCTCACTTTAAATTCAATTTCACTGTGGGCCTGGTCCATTGTCCATTTTACATTTGTATTTACATCCGTTGTTTTCATTTGTAGTTTTTTAATTGTG
>JANOIQ010000474.1:0-7124 GCA_031407835.1 Chitinophagaceae bacterium | reverse complement strand
ATCAGCGTAGTTACATCTTTAAAATGGGGGAACTGGCTGGAGTACGATTGATAAAATCCCCACTGGACACTGATTAAAATCAGGAATATAAAAATAGAGGTGTTGAGATACACTTTTTGCATGGCTGGTTTTTTTATGTGTTGAAATCGGGAAAGTTGAAACTACTTATTTACTTTAATATTTGCAACCACTCCCTTTGGCGCAGGTGTTCCGCAGAATAACTCGATGCTATTCAGTTCGTCCCCAATCCAATAGCTATAGGATGTATCAGGGCATTTGAAATACAAATGCTGAATATTACTTTTATAGGTGCATTAGTAATACTGATTCCCCGATTCAATCGGAGTGGGTTTAACCGCCACAGGTGACCCGCCGTTGCAGAACACCTGCGACAGTATAACTTCGTGTATAGAAAATTCAGGCCGACACAGATTTAGTTAATTCGATTCTCATTCATAAAATAATTATTCTGAAATGAACAAATTGTTGCTTTTTTTCTTTCTGCCATCGCTCTCATTTGCACAGATTGACAGTACTGATATCATCGTTAAGCATTTGATGGAGAAGCAAAAAATTGTTGGGCTTTCACTGGCTGTAATAAAAAATGGGCAACCTGTTGTAAACAAAGGTTACGGACTTGCCAATGCAGAACTAAATGTACCGGTAAGCTCCGAAACTGTGATCAGGCTTGGTTCATTGAGTAAGCAGTTTTTTACAACAGCCACTATGAAATTAATGGAAGAAGGAAAAATGAATATTGAGGATTCGGTACATAAATTTTTCCCTGATGCTCCGGAATCATGGCGGCCGATAACAATAAAAAACCTGATGTCTCATACATCGGGCCTGCAAAGAGAAGGCCCTGCCTACAACAATTTCAAAATCCAACCCGATATAGACATTATTAAGTCGGCATACAACTTACCCCTGGTTTTTAAAACCGGGGAAAAATATCAGTATTGTAATTTAGCTTATTTCATGTTGGCAGAAATAATCAAACAGGTAAGTGGCATGCCCTGGCAGGATTATATTCATGATAAATTATTTATACCGGCAGGAATGCATAATAGTTACCTCACTGATTTTTATGCCATCATTCCAAACCGTGCCGATGGATATATGCATCATCATGATACCCTGGTGAATGCCACAGCCATGTTTGCCATACGACCCAGCGGTGGATTTCTTTCTACTTCTTCAGATATGATTAAATGGGAAAAGGCGATAAGGGAGAAAAAGATTATTCTTAAAAAAGACAATTGGGAAAAACTATGGCAACCGTTTATTAAAACTTCAGATAAAGCAGATTCAAAAGAATATTATGGTTTTGGATGGGTGATAGATGAATACAATGGACATAAATTAATTATACACGGTGGTTCTAATATTGGGTTTCGGTCTGTATTTGCACGATTTGTGAATGACGGGCTTTCAATTATCATTCTCACCAATACAGATGAAGCAAATCCACGTGCTATTGCAAACGCTCTTGCTGATTATTATTTCAGAAAATAAATATTTTCTACAAATTTTATTTACGGCTGATTAACAAGAGTACTATTTCAGGTAGAAAAAATTCAACTGCATACAGCCTGGGCTTTGCTGCTATGCTGGCAGACGAATAAATCCTCATTCCGCTCTTCAAAGTCTCCAGATCCGATAGCTATCGGATTTGAGGTTGTATGTATGGTGTCTCTGACAGGATATAAGTTTTCGTCCTTTGTGGTATATAGCAAAAAGAAGCACGCCGTCGTTTGATGTTATCACCAACTATATAAAAGGCTGCGCCGGCAAGAAAAGCCAACAACATCAAAAAGGCTGATTAATTTTCAGCTGCAATAGTTTTGAGAGATGCATGTTATAGCATAAATTTAATTGTCAGCCGCATAATCTAAAACTGGTAAACCTGCATGAACATGAAACAAAAACTCTCTGTTACGATAATTGGACTTTTTGCTATTCTTTTCTCTAACGGTCAAACATATAAAGCTGCTAAGGAATATTTAACTGTTCCCGGACCAATTATTTTAAACAAAAACACATTCAATCTTACCTGGACTTCTCACCCAAGTGCAAACTATTATAAGCAGGAGTATATTACTTCCGGCGATAACATTGAAAAGTACACAAAAATGGTATCAGTTGAACTGCTTATCAGTAATGCAACAGCTGCAGATCTTGCAAATGCAAAAATGAATGAGCTAAAGCAGTTGAAAGCAACAAATGCAATAATCAATTACGAGATCTTTCAAAAGAACGGAGAAATGATACTTGATTTTATAATAAGCCAGAATGCTGCGAATGGGGGAAAGGTAATTATTATTGAAAGAAATGTGTATCGCTATAAAAACTTTACAGATAAAAACAGGCAAAAAGGTGTGATGCTTTTTGGTGCAAGTGAAAGGGCTTATGAGAAGGATGTGGATACATTTCTATTGTTACTTAAAAAAAATAAAGCGGTATTGTTAAATGCAGTTGCGGCTTATAGCCTGCCTCAAATCTCCATTAAAGAATAAAACAAACTTACATAATGACAGAAGCACAAAAATTATTGCCAAAATGGATACTGATTGTATCAGGACTTTTTGCATTACTTGAACTTATGGTGAGCGTATTATTATGCTTTTCACCACAATCAGTTTTGGAGACAGTTGACCTTAACGCAAAAGGCGTTGATTACTTAATTTATATGTGGGCTGGCCGGCAATTTGCCCTTGGTTTTATCTTTGCTTTTGCCACATTTAAGAAATCAATTCCTATGCTCACAATTGCCTATAGTTTCTTTTTAGTAATGTTTATTGGCGACTTCTTTATTGGAATTTCACAAAAGGAAAATTCATTGATCATTAGTGCTTTGGTAATGTGTATTATTTCTTCGGTAATGATCGTTGCAATCAATAAGAGAAAATAACAGTTGATTGTGACACCAGGCATCTCTTCTTACTAATGCAGTAACCCCATAATAAAATGGACTATAAAAGTATTGCTGAAAGAATATTTGAGCTGAGAGATGCGGACCTGGAACTCAGAGACAGGCTTGTTCAAAACGGGCAACTTGCAGAAGGGTATAACGAAGAAATGGAGAACTTGCACAACATAAATGCGGAGATACTAAATGACATCATCAACACAATCGGTTATCCAACAATTGACAAAGTAGGGAAGGAGGCCAGCGAAGCGGCCTGGTTGGTAATTCAGCATTCAATCGGAAAGCCCGCCTTTATGAAAAACTGTGCGCAACTATTAGAAAATGCAGTGAAAGAGCATCAAGCTGACCCAATACATTTAGCTTACCTGCGTGACCGGATAGCTGTATCTGAAGGCAAACCACAACTTTACGGAACTCAATTTGATTGGGACGAAAACGGGAAATTAAGCCCTAACCCTTTTGATGACATAGCTAAAGTAAATCAAAGAAGAAAACTTGCCGGGCTTAACACTCTTGAAGAACAGACTGTAATTATAAGACAACAGGCGAAAGATGAGAATCACAGGAAACCAAAGGATATGAAAAACAGAAAAATGGAAATAGACAAATGGCGAAAAAAAGCAGGCTGGATAAAATAGAAAAAGTTTAATGTTTAAAAATAATTTTATAGACAGTGAAAAGAACGACAGTGATGATAACTCTGATAGCTACTCCTTCACAGCAACGTATCCTGTAAAAGACTTTGCGTAAGTAAGGGTGAATTATAACACCCCGGTTCTTGACCCACGAGCCTGAAACTGATAGCAAGCCTGTTTCGTGTGCCACGACCCAAGGCGAAGGACCCCAATCATTATATCCTGAACTTTCACATTGCTTTAGTAATCTTTTGTTGCCTAAATACATCTATGGTACACAAATTGAATCGTATATATGTAAATAAAAACAAAGGAGGCATTATGAAAAAGAGATGGAACAATTGGATGTATTTACCTGTATTGCTATTACTCATCGTTGGTTGCGGTCCCGCTGCACATATTGAAAAGGATCAATCGGTTGACTTTAGTGGTTATAAAACCTTTGAATGGGTAGATAAAGAAGAACAAAGCGGCAAAAACCGCAATAATCTTACTGAATCGAATATACGGAACGCAGTAAACAAAGAGCTCCGCAAAACAGGATGGAGCGAAACAAAACGCCGCCCTGATATTCTGTTAAGTTATGATCTCCTGGTTGAGCGTTCAACCGTAGAAAGTAAGAATCCTGTTTATACACAGCCTTCTTCCAGGATGGTGTACAGTCCTTATTACAGACGCTATTTTGTAGTGAACTATCCATCGCAATTTGCAGGGTATGACCGGGATGTGCGATCCATTAAAGAAGGTACCATTACTTTAACCATGATTGATGCAAAAAGTGGTAAAACAGTTTGGCAGGGTTGGGCAACTGATGAAATAAACAACCGCAACCTTACTTCAAAAGAAATAGATGCAGTTGTACGGTCGATCTTTAAAAAAGCTGATCTGGCAAAAAGGTAATACAAACACAAACACAAACCCCTTTCCCGCAGGAAAGGGGTTTTCTTTTTTATGCCTGTTGTGTTCCACCAGTGGCGCAGTTTTCTTACCTGTTGCCAAAGAGTCACTAATTCAATAAAAGTAAAAAAGCTTCTGCGCTTTTGAAGAAACACGCCGTTGTTTGGTTTTATTTCCAACGACATAAATCTCAAGAGTCAATCCTCATTGCTGTTATTAGTCATAACCTGTCCCGCCTCAAGCGGGTGACACAACAACGACACACTCTAATAGTACATACAAAAGGCAGTCCCCACCAGCAGCTTTTCTTTAATCAATCATACTTAGTGTTTACAGCACAGTTACTGCACCGGTGTAAATACTGCTGTCTTCACTAACTGGACAATGTTATTTATGATTGGTTCGTGAGACATAAACCAAGGTGAATGTTATACAAGATCTGCAGTAGTGCACAAGCGGTGTATATAATTACTGACGAGAATCATATGGTTGAAAATGCGAAACGTTGATGAGTTGGGTATATTTAGGTGTTCACATTTTTAAACAAAATCTTGTTCAATGAAAAAGCCCTTTAATTTATTCTTTTACGCAATTGCATTTCTATCTCTCATCACTTTCTCTTTTGGCTGTAAGAAAAAAGACAGTCCCGGAACAGATTCAGGAACTTACTTTATTAAGTTTAAAGTAAACGGTGCTCAAAAAGAATTTGGATACACTTCAGGTGTGTTTACCCAGATTAATTTAGGTGGCGGTTATCCAACCATATATACTGCAAGTTTCCAGGGTATATCAAGCAGCTCAACCCCAACAGTTTATAATATGAGCTTAAACATAAATGATCTTGTTGCAATCGCCATTAATAAAAATTACAAAAGTGTTATTATTGGCTCAACCGTTGCAGGAAGTTTAGTTTATATGGATGCTGTCGGGCTTGTACATGGATCTGATTTTGTATCAACAGGTTCATTGGGCGATGACGATGCTGTAATAAAGTTAACAGAAATCACAACTACGAGTGTGAGTGGTACCTTCACCGGGAAAGTTGCTTCTTTGGGAGCAGCCACAGCTTTAACTATTACTGAAGGAACCTTCAGGATAAAAAAAATGTAAGAAATTTTAAAAACAGGTAATTTTTCAGCAGCAAAAACTTTCAGATGATTTGAAACATTATCTGAAAGTTTTTTTTGTCCTTGTTGGCAATTAACTAAAAGAAATTGCCATCATTTCTTGTTATCAGTTACAGCATATAAGTAAAGATTCAATCCTCATTACTGTTGTTGGGCATAAACTGTTCCGTCACAAGCAGGAATACGCAACAACGGCAGCACTCCGATTAGCTTAGTGTTCGCTGGATCACTTGATACCATTTTATTCTTCCCCGATCCGATAGCTATCGGATGTATCGGGGCATTTCAACATTAACTGCACGATAGCGACAGCCTATAGTCAAATATCTATTGAGTGTATTAGTTGAAGAGGTGTTCCTGTTTACGATCCAGCGAGTGGCGTGCCGAAAATGCCAACTGCAAGCTCTATCCATGTGAGGAGAAGCACTATGAGAAGAACAGCACAAACAGCGATTCGGTGCCGGATATTTTTTACCTTTCTCAATACAAGTTCACATAAAAGGCCAGTGCCAAGCAACAGGCCGCCAGCAGCAACAAAATCAGCCATTGTCCAATTCACCTGATCTGTGAACTGCATTGCTATTAATGGTATAAGTAACAGAAAAGCTATTGTGAGCACAATAATGGAAAGTCTTTTGTTTTGTATAATCATAAATATTCAGTTTTGCAGTGTAGATGTCAAAGATAATGAAAGTACTTTGTATTTCAAAGTAGATTGATAAAAAATATCTACACTGGCACGCTTTAGCTTGTGATAATAAGCTTTTCAGCAATTTGGACGGACGCCTGTATGCAGCTAATGCTGGGTTTTCGCCAACCTGGAAAGGAGAAACAACGCAAAAATTTTTTATATCTTTAAGAAGTAAATTTCAGCGCATGCTATCACCAAATTACAGTTATGACAAAAGGCGGCTTGAGGCTTTTATTGATGCGATCATTGCCATCATTCTTACTATTTTAGTTTTAGAATTACCGGTACCTGAAACAGAACATTCCAATGAGCTCAACACTAGGCAACAGGCGGCATCGCTGCTTCCTTCATTTGTCAGTTATATTGGTTCTTTTGGAATGTTTATTGATAAATTCGGAATAAAATGGATGATTAATCACCAGAAAAAATAAGCAGTTACTGTATTTCGTAACCAAATCCGGGAATTAAAACAGCAGAAAATACTGATGCGTGAACTTTCAATCATTGCTTATTTTTTCATTTTCTTACAGGGATCAATGATCCCGGTTCCTTTTGTACTTTTATTAGTTGCAGGGTTACGTAGTATTGAGCCATTAACAGGTGTTTTTATTATAATGGCAGATATCACACTGTTAATCCTTCTATTCATAGCAGTCTTCAAAAGATCAAAAACCAGGCTGGCGATTGAGGCAGTTGCATTTGTTTTTTTATTGCTGCCACTTATAAGAATTATTTCTTCTTTTCCCTTTACAATGTTTAATAATTTTTGGTTCCTGTTTCCGTTTGCATGTTTTGTTATTCTGTATCCATGGTCTTTGGTGCGCTCGTACAGGAAATACAAAAAA
>JANOIQ010000370.1:0-3843 GCA_031407835.1 Chitinophagaceae bacterium | reverse complement strand
ATATCGTTTTTGATGGCAGCATGACGGATACGGAAGTAAAGATCAATGGCAAGAGTGCAGGCGAAACTCACCGTGGTGCTTTCTATCGGTTTAAATATGATATTACTTCTTTACTGAATTATAATAAACCGAATACACTGGAAGTTACTGTTAGCAAGATGAGCAGCGATGCCAGTGTAAACAATGCTGAACGTCTGGCTGATTACTGGGTGTTTGGTGGCATCTTCCGCCCCGTGTTTTTGGAAGCAACACCAAAACAATTCATCGACTATGTGGGTATTGATGCAAAACATGATGGAAAGTTTGCGATGCAGGTTTGGACAAAAGGTCTTACACAAAATGCATTTGTTGTAACTACCATCACTGATGTAAATAAGAAAGTGATTAGCACAACGAAGACTGCTGTTGCAAAGTCAGATGAAAATGTAATTGTATCAACACAGGTTTCAAATATAAAAGCATGGACTTCCGAAACCCCCAATCTATACACAGTAAATGTTGTATTGCAGGATGCTGCCGGGAAAAAAATATATGAGCTGAGTGAGAAGTTCGGTTTTCGCAGCATTGAAGTAAAACATGGGCAAGGTATTTACATTAATGGTACGCAGGTAAAGTTTAAAGGAGTAAACAGGCATTGCTGGTGGCCTGAAACTGCACGTTCACTCAGTAAAGAACAAGAGTTAAAAGATGCATTGTTGCTGAAAGAAATGAATATGAACGCTGTTCGCTGCAGCCACTATCCTCCGGACAAATATTTCTTACAGCTTTGCGATAGTCTCGGCATTTATGTATTAAATGAACTGGCTGGCTGGCAAAAATTTTATTCAGCAAAAGCTGGTGAGCCATTGGTGAAAGAATTAGTGTTACGGGATCTGAATCATCCTTCCATTATTTTCTGGAATAATGGAAACGAAGGCGGCACCAATAAAGAACTGGATGATGATTTTACAAAATGGGATTTTCAAAAGCGTCCTGTTATTCATCCGCATCATCGTCCGGGAAATCATTTCAGTGGCATCGATGGCAATCATTATGAAGATTATTACAGCACACAAAAAATACTCAACGATTCATTGATTTATATGCCAACTGAAATGCTGCATTCGCAGGATGATGGCGGTGGCGGAGCAGCCATGGAAGACTTCTGGAACCTGCATTGGACATCGCAGAAAAGTGGTGGTGTGTTTATCTGGGCTATGGTTGATGAAGCTGTGGTACGTACTGATCTGAATAATGCACTGGATGCAAACGGACTCAATGCCAACGATGGAATTCTTGGCCCACACCGGGAGAAAGAAGGAAGCTTTTATGCGCTGCGTAAAATCTTTTCACCTGTTCAATTAAAATTACCTGCACAATTACCTGCATCCTTTAATGGTGAAATTGAAGTGGAGAATCGGTTTCATTTTCTTAATACCAATCAATGTACTTTTTATTGGGCATTGGTTGATTTCAGCAAACCATTTGATCGTTTTGATGGATTCGTGGTAAAACAAAAAGGAACAGCAACAGCTCCGGATATTGCCGCTACACAAAAAGGGACATTGAAGCTGCAACTGCCTGCTGATTATAAAAATTATGATGCGTTGGTTATTGTAGCAAAAGATAATTATGGCAATGAGCTCTACAAATGGGTGTCGAAGATCAAAGTCAATACATCGCTGCTCAGTGGTTTTGTAACTGTAAAAGATGATTCAACTACTATCAAAGAAACAGATACTGTTTATGCTATTACCGGTGGTGAAGTAACCGTTGTGCTTGATAAGAAAACCGGCAATCTTGTTACAACAAAAAATACAGCCAATGATTATGTGCTGTCGTTTAATAATGGACCGGTGTTGGTAAAAGGCACTGCTGAAGTGGTTTCTTTCAGAACTTATAAAGAAGGGACAAACACTGTTGTTGAATTTATGTATAGCGGTAACATGAAATATGTTCGCTGGAAAATCAATGCAAGCGGATGGACAACGATGGAGTATGAATACAATGTGGAAGGCGATCAGCCATTTACAGGTATCAGTTTTAGTTATCCCGAAAATTATGTTTTGTCAAGCCGTTGGTTGGGCAAGGGCCCATCCCGTCAATGGAAAAATCGTTTGCAGGGAACAGAATTAAATGTGTGGCAGAATATTTATAACAATACACATACAGGTTATTCACCGGTTGTGTATCCTGAGTTCAAAGGTTATTATGGTGAAGTATCCTGGATGGAATTGAGCACAGTAGAAGGGAAATTGTATATCGCCAGTAAAGACAGTGGTTTGTTTGTTCGCCTCTTTGATTTTTATGCATTGAGCAGCGCAGGTAAACCTCATCCTGAATTACCAACCGGAAATATTTCCTTCCTTGATTGTATTCCACCAATTGGTACCAAGCTGGCAACAGGTCTTACAACTAACACAAGAGTGTATGGCCCGCAGAGTGAATTGAATCATGTAACCGGAAGTAAGAAGCGTACATTGTATTTTTATTTCGGTATGCCGAAGACAACGAATAGTAAAGAACAATATAGCAGACCGGCAGTTGACAATGTATTTGCCCCCATCCCCTAAAGGGGTGTAAGGCAAGTGTACTTAATGAGATTAATTCAATCGATGAAACATGAAATTTAAAAATTCTTTTCTTCTTAGTGCTGCTTTGTGTCTTTGCAGCTTCTTGGCAAGCGCACAGATCAACCGTGAAGCCGTAGTGAAACGTCACAACGTAAAAGTGAACAAGATCGATTCACTTTCATCACTTACTGTTGGCAATGGCAACTTTGCTTTCACTGTTGATGCAACAGGTATGCAGAGTTTTCCCGATGCTTATAGTAAAGGTGTGCCTCTCGGTACACAATCGGTGTGGGGTTGGCATAGTTTTCCTAATACAGAAAACCTGAGAGTAGAAGAAGCACAGAAAGTGTATGAGCTTGAAGGAAGAAAAATTTCTTATACCGTACAACCTAAAGAACCGGGCAGGGTTAAAATGGCGGTAGAATATTTTCGTGTTAATCCTCATCGTTTGCAATTGGGCAATATTGGCTTGGAAATTAAAAAGAATGATGGAACGCATGCAACTGCTGCTGATATTCAAAACATCAGCCAGGTACTTGATTTATGGACTGGCATCATCAGCAGTTCGTTTACTGTTGAAGGTATTCCGGTTAAAGTGAGTACTGTTTGTAATCAACAGCTTGATGTGGTTACATTTAAAATTGAATCACTTTTACTGAATCAAAAACGAATTAGTATAAGAGTGCGTTTTCCTTATCCCAATGCTCAGTTTAAAGATGTTGGAAATAACTGGATGAACGATGAAGCACATTCTTCTGTTGCGACATATGGTCATAACAGTGTTTTCATAAACAGGTCGATTGATCAGTTCAACTACAAAACAAGTTTGTATTTGTCCGATAAATCTCTTGTTCAGGAAAAAAGCAAACATTATTTTTTGATCACACCTGAATCAGTAAAAAGTAATAGCTACGAACTTACCTGCCTTTTTGAAGGGAAAAAAGCATTGGCGGTGTTAACTGGTTTTAAAGCAGTGAGTAAAAACAGCAGTGAGGCATGGAAAAGGTTTTGGCTCAGTGGCGGTGCTGTTGATTTTGCCGGCATTGAAGATAAACGTGCATTTGAACTGGAACGCAGAGTTGTTTTATCACAATATCTCACCAAAGTGCAATGTTCTGCTGCATATCCACCGCAGGAAACAGGATTAACCTATAACAGTTGGTATGGTAAGCCACATTTGGAAATGCATTGGTGGCATGCGGTGCATTTTGCACAATGGGGCAGACCGGAGCTGATGGAAAAAAGTTTGGATTGGTATTTCACTGTTGCAGAAAAAGCAAAGCTCATTGCC
>JANOIQ010000453.1:0-2038 GCA_031407835.1 Chitinophagaceae bacterium | reverse complement strand
CACCATGGCAGCAGGTATTGCAGCGTCTACTTTAGGTATTCGCAAAGAAAAAATCAGGGAAGCTGTTACCACATTTGAAAGCCTGGAGCACAGAATGGAAATGGTAGCAATGGTAAAAGGAGTTGAATACATCAATGATAGTAAGGCAACCAACATCAACTCTACATGGTATGCACTGGAAAGTATGACAAGACCAACCATCCTCATTCTGGGTGGTGTGGATAAAGGAAATGATTACGAAGTGCTGAAAGAACTGGTGAAAGAAAAAGTAAAAGCCATTGTTTGTCTTGGATTGGATAACAGGAAAATTCATGAAGCATTTGGCGATTTCGTTGCTTTACTGGTGAATACAACCAGTGCAGAGGATGCCGTAAAAGCAGCGTACCATTTTGCAGAAAAAGGTGATGCTGTGTTATTAAGCCCCGCCTGTGCAAGTTTTGATTTATTTAAAAATTATGAAGACAGAGGATTTCAGTTTAAGCAGGCAGTAAGAGCTTTATAATATACATGAGTACGTTTATCGAAATATCATCCAAATTTTCACCCTTTGGTTTAAACGAAAGAACCAAAGGTGATAAAGTAATCTGGGCCATTGTAATTGTATTATCATTGGTGAGTTTACTGGTGGTATACAGTGCAACCAACTCACTGGCATATAAACTGTATAAGGGCAACACATATGTGTACCTGTTTAAACAGATTGCATTTATAACACTTGGCATACTCATTGTTTATTTTGCACACCGTGTTAACTATACCATTTATTCAAGAGTAGCGAAAGTGATTTTTTATATTTCCATTGTACTCCTTATTTATACCTTATTCTTTGGAGCAAGAATTAATGATGGCAGCAGGTGGATCAAATTGCCGATCATTAACCTTACTGTTCAAACATCTGATATTGCCAAGCTGGCCCTGTTCATGTATTTATCAAGATTACTTTCAAAGAAGCAGGATGTAATCAAGGATTTCAAAAAAGGATTTATTCCGTTAATGATTCCGATTGTAATCATTTGTGCATTGATTGCTCCGGCCAATCTTTCCACTGCATTACTGACAGGGGCAACAAGTATGCTGCTGTTATTTATCGGCAGGGTAAAGATGAAACATATTTTAATAGTTGTGGGTGTTGCCATGATTCCGGTTATGTTTTTACTTGTTATTGCTTCAAGTTATTACGATAAGGAAGAAGGTAAAACCAAAGAATTGCCGGCATTGCTGTCGGCAGGTCGTATTCCAACATGGATTAAACGTGTACAGGATTTCAGGTATGCAAAGGATGATGAATCGCCTTACCAGGTGCAACAGGCAAAAATTGCAGTGGCAAAAGGCGGCATATTTGGTTTAGGTCCGGGTAACAGTGAGCAGCGTAATTTCTTACCTCATCCTTATTCCGATTTTATTTATGCCATCATCATTGAAGAGTACGGATTGATTGGGGCAGCGTTTATTGTATTTATCTATATGGTGTTCCTTTTTCGAAGTATCAAGCTGTTCAGGAAATGCCCTTATGCATTTGGGGCATTCCTGGCATTGGCACTGAGTTTTACGTTGGTGATACAGGCTATGACAAATATGGCGGTGAATGTGGGATTGTTCCCTGTTACGGGTGTTACACTTCCGCTGGTAAGTATGGGTGGCAGCAGTTTTCTGTTCACCTGTTTGTCAATCGGAATTATTTTAAGTGTTGCAAGAAATGTGGAGGAACTGGAAGGTTCAACTGAAAAAACTAAAGAAGTGCTGGCATGAGTGTGAAGATTATTATGGCAGGTGGGGGAACAGGCGGACATATTTTTCCGGCCATTGCCATAGCCAATGCCATTAAAAAGATAAAGCCCGATGCAGAGATTTTATTTGTGGGTGCAAAGGGAAAAATGGAAATGGAAAAAGTGCCGCAGGCCGGTTACGAAATAAAAGGGCTGGATATTATCGGTTTTAACAGAAGTTCTTTGATAAAAAATATTGGTTTGCCGTTTAAGCTGGTAAGGAGTTTTATACAGGTGCGGACAATCATCAATCAGTTTAAACCCGATGCGGT
>JANOIQ010000444.1:0-2083 GCA_031407835.1 Chitinophagaceae bacterium | reverse complement strand
CTCAATTACAAATTAGATAAGATTACAAAAGGGTTATCGTTTAAAACAGTTTTTGGATATGACTCTTATTTTTCAAGTACTGTGCGGCGTAACGCCGTATGGGCTGCTTATGTAATAGACAGACAAACAAAAGCAATTTCTTTATCACCCGACAGACCACGTGATGAACCATTGAGTGGTTTGATAACATCCTACAGCGGATTGATCAATTCAAATCTTCAAACTGGATTTAATTACGACAGAAGTTTTGACAGACACGCCGTAACAGGATTGGTATTGTTTAACCGTCAGATGATTCGTGAACAGGGTTCAGGATTGAATGCGCCACCAAGAGCATCACAGGGGCTGGTTACAAGAGTTACTTACAATTTTGATAAAAAATATTTTGCAGAATTTAATGCTGCTTATAATGGTTCAGAACAATTTGCCAAAGGAAAGCAGTATGGTTTTTTCCCGGCTGTTTCCGCAGGATGGACCATCAGCAATGAAAATTTTATGCAGCGTATTTCATGGATCTCACTGCTGAAGATCAGGGGATCATATGGATTGGTTGGTAATGACAAACAAAATGCACGTTTCTTATTCCTCGATAATTATTCTGTTAACGGATACACGAATTTTACTGATCCTGTTTATTCACGTCCGGCGAATGGAGTTCAATTCGGGCTTCCCACTTCCTTAGTAAATTACCAGGTAGTTGTTCCCACTTCATTCGGTTATCCGAATGTTACATGGGAAACAGGTGCAAAACGGAATATTGGTTTAGAAGCAAGTTTCTTCAACAGGAAACTTTCAATTACTGCCGATCTGTTTGATGAAAAAAGAGTAGACATTTTGACCGCCCGTGCTTCGGGTTTATTGACTTACGGACAAAACTATCCTGCATTCAATATTGGCCAGGTATACAACAAAGGTTATGAAGTAGAAGTGAACTACCAGGGAATGATTGGTAAAGTGAGTTATGGTTTAGTGGGTCAGCTATCTTATGCACGTAATAAAATTTTAACCCGTGATGAACCACTGGGAACACCTGAGTATCAAAAGCAGAAAGGGAAACCGGTTGGTCAGTTCTTCGGTTTTTTAACAGATGGCTTTTACGCATCCGATGCAGATATTGCACAATCACCTGTTAATACATTAGGTACAGTTAAGCCCGGGGATTTAAAGTATAAAGATTATAATAACGATGGTAGAATTAATTCAGATGATATTGTGCCAATCGGTTTTTCAAGAACACCGGAGTATATCTACAGTTTTTCTCCAACGGTTTCTTATAAAGGCGTTTCGCTTTCAATTCTTTTCCAGGGTGTGGCCAATGTGAGTTCTGATGTTATTTTATCAGAACAAAATAACGGGCAGCAGATGTATGAATTTCAGAAGGATCGCTGGACAGCTGATAAAGCAGCTACAGCAAAATGGCCTGCATTGCATTCAAGAGGCAACTCCTATATCAGCTACCGGTTGAACGATTTTATTTTACAGGATGCATCCTATCTCAAATTAAGAAATGTTGAGCTCTCGTGGAATTTGCCGCAGAGATGGATTCAGAACATCAATCTGTCAGGGCTAAGAGTTTACCTGTCTGGACAAAATTTATTTACATGGACGAAATACAAAATGTATATCGATCCGGAAAATGTAAACCTGTCTAATACTGATTTTTCAAAACAGTCAATATATCCCACTTCAAGGATTATCAATTTTGGTGTAAACATTCAACTGTAAAAAAAGAAACAATGAAATCGATATATAATATAGTCATTACGCTTATTGCCACAGCGTTATTGACATCATGCACAAAAAACTTCCTTGACAGGGCTCCGAGTGTAAACCTTTCGGAAGATGAGATTTTTAAAAACCCTGTTTTGGCTGCACAGTTTGCAGATAATGCATACAATCACCTGGTTGATGAGTATGCACGCTTCAATGCACACCGTGGTATTACCGGCCAGGCTGCAGATGAAGCAGTATCAGGTAATAATGAAGTTTCGATCCGTACTCTTACAAATGGTACTTATCATGATCATTACGAAAGAGGCGGAGCATCTTTAAATGATATTTCAGATGTATGGGCGAGAGCGTA
>JANOIQ010000438.1:0-1591 GCA_031407835.1 Chitinophagaceae bacterium | reverse complement strand
GCACTCAGTGTAATAGCTGTAATGAAAGAACATGAACAGCCCGGCAGCAGTATAAAAAATTTTTCGATGGTGATGATGTTGGTGATTGCATACGCCAGTAATATTGGTGGCATGGCAACCATCATTGGCACACCACCCAATGTTGCTTTTGTTGGATTTATTGAAAAAAAATATGGCTACACCGTTCAGTTTTTAGATTGGATGATGGTTTGTACTCCACTCGCCATTTTATTATTAGCCGCACTGTACTGGGTATTGGCGAAATGGTTATTCCCAAGTAAAATTAAAAGCAGTGCAGATGCCAATGATTATATCAGCACAGAAATAAAAGCACTCGGCAGGTTATCAGTTGCTGAAAAAAGAGTACTAATTATTTTTATCACCACAGCTTTATTATGGATCACTAAAGATTTACTCAATCAACTCAACTGGTTCAGGCTCGATGATAATATGATTGCCATCATTGGTGCATTGGCTTTGTTTGCTACACCAAGCGGTGAAAAGAAAGATGACAAAACTCAAATGGTATTAGAATGGCAGGACACATCTAAAATGGCCTGGGGTATTTTATTGTTGTTTGGTGGTGGTATTGCATTGGCCAACTCATTGGAGAAAGTGGGTGTAATGTCGCAGGTGGGAAACTGGCTGGCAGGGTTCAGTCATATTAATGGACTGGCATTGGTGCTCATGGTTGTGGTGGTTTCTATTTTCTTAAGTGAAGTAATGAGCAATGTGGCGCAGGTAATTGTATTTGCCCCGGTACTGGCTGCATTGGCTGATGCATTACATCTCGATCCGTTGTTACTGGGCATCCCAATGACATTGGCAGCAAGTGCTGCGGCTATGATGCCGATGGGCACACCACCGAATGCCATTGTATTCAGCAGCGGACATATCAAATTGAAAGACATGATCAAAGCAGGATTTGCAATGAACATCATTAGTATACTTTTAATTACACTGTTCTGCTGGTTTGTATTGCCGTTAGTGATGGGAGTGGTGATGAAGTAAGGAATAGGGCTACCAGCTTAAGTTCGCTGATTGAACTTCGTTGCGTCGCAATCCGTTCATCGGTTTGTTTACTATGAAGCTTTTTTGCCTGGCAGATTCCTCCTTCGTCGGAAGGACAAGACTTTTGAGCAGTTGTTATTGTGCTGATCTGCTGTATTACTGCTCCGCATTGCTGTCATCCCGAGGAACGAGGGAACTGCTTGCCAATGATGAAAAAATACTTATATAAGTAAAATGCTGATTACCGTTTTCAAATTTCTGACAGATAAGATGTATTATCGCAAAACTAAACCTGATACAGATTACTCATTTGAATGACTCTTAACTGCGACTATGAGAAAAACATTTCCACAAGCTATACTCTCTTTATTACTCTTGGTTATTTGTCTACCTCCTGCCAACAGAAAAAAACATATTACTACAGTATAGATGGCAAGTATAGAACGAAAATAGAAGAAGCTTCAGATTCGGCTGCATACATGAACGCATTCTTTAACTTCCATGTCAGAATAAAGCTTTACGAAGACGAGAAGGTGTTTTATCCAAACATCGACCGTAAAAAACCTGAATCCTTTGTGTT
>JANOIQ010000437.1:0-4631 GCA_031407835.1 Chitinophagaceae bacterium | reverse complement strand
ACCAAGTCCGGTAGTACCGGTAATTGTACCGGTGAATGAATTACAGGTGAAGTTCGAGAAATCAACAGCAACTCCGGGCCCCAGCTCAACAGGAGCAATGGTGAAGCAACGCTGAATTGTTGTATCGTTACAGATTGAACCAGTTATCTGCATGCAGTAATTGCCAACAGGTAAATTATTAAAATCACCTGTGCTGTTACATCCAATCAACACATTCAAACTGTCGTACAGACAAAACTGCGGATTGAATAAGTTTGTTTGTCCGCTTACTGATATATTAAAATGCTGACAATCGCTACCATTTGTAACAGTTACATTGGCTGCAACATTTGGAATTGGTTTTACTGCTGTAAAACAGCGGGTAATCACCGTATCAAAACAAACATCCGTCATTTTTATACAGTAAGAACCATAAGCCAGGTTATCAAACTGGCCGCTTGTGTTACAGTTAATTAAATTATCAACGCTGTCGTACAGGCAGTAATTTGGATTGGTAAGGTTCTGCTGGCCGGTAACCCTTACAGAGAAAAAATTACACTCCTGATTGAATTGTGTAACCGCAGAGGCGAGCGTTGGTTTCTTGTTGTCGGTCCAGTTTACCGTTTTAATATTGCCGCATTTATCTTTTGCAAATAGTTTCAACGTTCTGAAATTTCCGAGCAGGATCTGGAAGCTGTTTGTGTTAAACGAAATCGTATCACCGGCTGGTGTAATAGCACCATAAGTAAATCCATCAAACGTAGTACCCGATGTATTTACGTTTCCGAAAATGTCTTTTAGTTTAATGAAAATATCGGCACTGTCGCAATCAAACTTTGTAACAGAAAATTGATCAATAAACCAGTCATAATTAAGAATGCTGATATTCCTTGTTTGAATACCACCGCATGAATCTCTTTGCTGAATAAAATAGGAACCAGCTACTAAGTCGGTAAACACACCGGTAGAATTGGTTGTGCCAATTCCATAGGTTGAGGGAGCAACGATTGTATAAGAAAAAGGAGGACGGCCAAATTGTACATTGTCAACTGTTATTGTTCCGTCGCTGCCGTTAATACATGTAACATTGGTTCTTGTAAGATCAAAGCGGGGATCAAAATAAGAACCTCCAACTATTACACTGGGAATGGTGTAAAAACATCCGTCGATTACATCTTTTACAAAGACCTGGTAAACCCCTGCCGGTAACCCGTCAATAGTATTATTTGAAGTGTATGGAGTAGATACAGGACCTGTTACAGAATAGTTATACGTACCCGACCCATTAGCAGCAGTGATGATAATTTTACCTGTTGCAGCACATCTTGATTCAAGTGTTACAGCCGATGCAGTAAAGTTGTTGCAAAGCTGGGCGGAAGTACCTGCGGCGAATAAAAGAAATAATAAAAAAAATGGGTAAAATTTTTTACTCATAAGCTACGGATTTTAAATTTCACACCAGGATCAGAGACTTGTTTTGGCTATCAGGGGGCGGATGCAAGTTCCAACAACTTTCGGTTAAAAAAAATAGGAGAACTCCTTTTTAAAACAGTGTTTTTGCTGTATAAATGTGCATTTCAACTCTCTTTGAGATGATTTATTGAGAAGGAGCCAGAGAATTTTCTCTAAGCCAATCAGGGTGATTATTACCTGAAATTGGTTTAGTTTTCGATAGACTAAGCTAAAGTAAGCCCGGCTGAAAAAGAAACGGACAGTTGACAGCCTTTTCCGGGTGAGGATTCAATTTTCATGTGGCCTTTATATAACTGTAAACGGGTTTGGATATTTCGCAGCCCAAGACCGGTCTGTATCTGTTTCGTATTAAATCCTTTCCCGTCATCAGAAATACGTATATGTACATTGTCGTTCCTTGTTGAAACGGTAATATCAATATGACCGGCTTCGGCGTATTTAATAATATTATTCAGCTGTTCCTGAACAACCCGGTAAACCAGTAATTTATGCTGACTGTCGAGTTCACTCTCATCAAGATCTGCAGAGTTCAGCTGAAAACCAATTTTTTTAACACGGATAATGTCGGCAATCAGTTTACCCAGTGCCTGGTTTAATGTTGTAAAAGAAAAAACAGGCGGCTTAATGCTTGATGAAAGCAATCGGATTTCCTGTTGTGCTTCTGTTACCATTTCTTTTGCTTTCATCAGCAATGAAATATTCTCTTCCTGTTTCAATTGAATACTGGAAAGATACAGGTTGGCCACTGAAAGAAGCTGTGATACATTATCATGTAATTCCTCTGCCCAGCGGTTACGTTCATTTTCCTGCGCTTTGATAATGGAAGAAGCAAGGCGTTGTTTATGTTTCAGCTGCTGGTCGTAATAATCGGCCTGCAGATTTTTTAATTTGCTGATATCCTGTATTTCACCAATCAGCTGAATGGCCTGGCCGGTTTCTTTATCATGTACGATATAAATACTGTTTACAACATCATAATAGTTATTGTCGCCTGCAAGAAAGCTGTATTCAGTTTTCCAGATGTCATTGTTTGAATTGATAATTTCTGTATACTCCTGCAACACCCTTTCTTTATCGTTTGGATGGATACGATCGTAATAACGGCTTGAAAAATTATCAACCAACGAAGTGGAAGAAGGCAGAAAGAACTTCATCTTTTCATTGATAGCTGCTGTTTGTGTAATGAGGTTAAGATCAATGATACCACTGCGTGCCGCTTCATTCAACGCTGCAAAACTCTGTTCAATCATCTCCGTTTTCTGATGGCTTAATTTCAGATCAGTATAGAATTTATTGCTTGCCAAATATAAAACAGTGGCTGAAATTGCGACAAACAGCAGCCCTTTCATCGACTGTAATTTTTCAAGCATGTTGTAATCATTGCTTACAAATGTGTACACGGCCCAATCTCCAAGCAGAATCCAGGTAATGCTCAGTATAAGGTACAAGTAAGTAAGTTTTGCTGCCGGTGTAACTGCAATTGAAAGAAGCCGGGTGCGGATAGGATTTTGTTGTTGCTGCATATAGTAAGAGAGTACAAAAGTTGCAATTTTAAAATAAGGGTAAAATGAGTAAGGTCATGAGTAGAAATGATTAGACTCATAAACTTTGTTTCAGAAAATGCCAGCGAACATGGTTTTTGAATAAATAAAAAAAGGGTAATGGGGAGGTTTTTACCAATAAAACTGATTGCTGGCTGCCGCTTTGCAAAACTGTATATCCTGTTTTGAACAGAATAGTTTTGCTGCGTTATTCCTTATCTGTATTTCATTCACCCCGAATTTTCCGCCGTTTGCAAGTTTGTGTACTGGTACGGGAGCTGGTTTTAGGTTAACTTTGCACCTCAATCAACAACGATATTGCAATATGAAAGAAGTGTATGTTATTTCAGCGGTTCGAACGCCTATGGGCAGTTTTGGCGGAAGCTTAAAACAGCTAACGGCCAGTCAATTAGGAGCTGCGGCCATTAAAGGGGCCTTACAAAAAGCAGGGATCAAGCCAGAGCAGGTACAGGATGTATTAATGGGTTGCGTTATACAGGCCAATGTAGGTCAGGCACCTGCACGACAGGCAGCAAAATTTGCAGGACTTCCCAACGAAGTGAACTGTACAACATTGAACAAGGTTTGTGCCAGTGGTATGAAAGCCATTGCCCAGGCAACACAAAGTATTTTGCTTGGTGATGCTGATATTGTAATTGCCGGAGGAATGGAAAGTATGAGTAATGTTCCTTTTTATGTGGACAGTTTGCGTTGGGGTAATAAATACGGAAATACTAGTTTGATAGATGGACTGGCGAAGGATGGCTTAACAGATGTATATGATGGAAAGGCGATGGGTAATGCAGCAGAATTATGCGCAAAGGAATGCGGCATCAGCCGTGAAGAGCAGGATGCTTTCGCCATTGAAAGTTATAAGCGCTCACAGGCTGCCTGGGAAAAAGGGTTGTTTGAAAATGAAATTGTTCCGGTAGAAATTCCACAACGCAAAGGCGATCCTGTTTTGTTTACAAAAGATGAGGAACCATACAATGTAAAGTTTGATAAGATTGCAACACTTAGCCCTGCATTTATAAAAGATGGTACAGTAACCGCCGCCAATGCAAGTACCATGAATGATGGTGCTGCTGCTTTGGTGTTGATGAGTAAAGAAAAAGCTGATGAACTGGGATTGAAACCGATTGCTAAAATTCTTTCTTATGCTGATGCAGAGCAGGCACCAGAATGGTTTACAACAACTCCATCTGTAGCCGTACCAAAAGCGGTTGCCAAAGCCGGATTAAAAATGGAAGACATTGCTTACTGGGAACTGAATGAAGCATTTGCCGTTGTGGGAATTGAAAACAGCAGGCGAATGAAACTTGATCCTGCTAAAGTAAATGTACATGGTGGTGCAGTATCGTTAGGCCATGCATTGGGATGCAGCGGAGCAAGAATTATTGTAACACTGATCAATGTACTAAAAGCAAACAATGCAAAATATGGTGCAGCAGGAATTTGTAATGGAGGTGGTGGTGCAAGTGCAATGGTAATTGAAAATGTATAAAAGGTATAAGATCAAGGCAAGAAGTTAGCAGAGGCCCTCCAAATTAAGGAGAGCCTCTTTGTTTGTAAATTGTTGCTGGAAGAATGTCGTTTTTTTACCACTTATCTGTTGCAGTACAATTTCATATTTGTGTA
>JANOIQ010000390.1:0-2710 GCA_031407835.1 Chitinophagaceae bacterium | reverse complement strand
AACAAAGAAATCACCAACGTACCCGCACCTGCCGCTGCGAAAATCCACCACGATAAATCCGAACGATACTGGTAATCCTGCAGCCAGTTATGCATAAAATAATAAGCGATTGGTATAGCAACAAGAAGCGAGATAAAAACCAACACTATAAAGTCTTTTGATAGCAACCGCCAAACGTTAGCTACCGATGCACCTAATACTTTTCTTACGCCGATCTCTTTGGTCTTTTGTTCCGCCACAAAAGATGCCAATCCAAATAAGCCGAGGCAACTTATCAAAATAGCGAGGGTGGCGAAGAAGGCAGCCAGTTTTCCAATACGTTCTTCAGCCAAAAATTTCCTGGCATATTCATCATCAGCAAATTTGTAATCGAAAGGTGCAGCAGGAACATATTTTTTAAATGCAGCTTCAATCTTTGCAACAGATTCATGTATGTTTTTATCCCGCTTTAATCTAAGGTTGATCCAGTCAGCATACTCAGGATGATTAGCAAAATAAATAGTCTGTTTTACCGGTTCATACGGTGATGACATCACCATATCTTTTATAACGCCGATAACAGTATAATTTTTTGCATGCTCATCATTGCCCCATTTTAAAACTGTGCCAACAGGATCTTTAACACCCATGAATTTTACAGCGGCTTCATTAATAACTACTGCTGCAGAATCAGTTGGAAGGTCTTTAGAAAAATCCCTGCCTGTTGCAAATTGCCAGCTAATAGTTTTTCCAAAATCTTTTGAAACCCAGATAGTAGCAAAACCTCCGTCCAGGCTGGGGTTCTTTCCCGGCCAGCTTATGCCGCCGTTGTTTGACAATACAGCAGTTACCGGGCTTGATGACTCTGCAATTTCTGTAATGGCACCATTGCTTACCAGTTCATGACGCAAAAGGTCAGTTTTACCTTCAAAATCCGGCGACTTCATTTCTATCATCATCAATGCTTCCCTGTCATATCCTAAAGGCCTGTCTTTTGAAAATTGTATCTGCCGGTAAACGATCATTGTGCCAATGATAAGGATAATGGAAACGGTGAATTGCACTATCACTAAAGCCTTGCGGGGTATAGCGGCAAAGCGCCCAACCCTGAAAGTGCCTTTTAAAACTTTTATCGGTTTAAAGGAAGATAAATAAAATGCGGGATAAATTCCGGCAATAATGCCGGTGAACAATGCAAAGCCAACTCCCATTAACCAGAATATTGGGTTGAACCATAATATCGCCATTTTTTTTCCTGCTACTTCGTTAAACCAGGGCAACATTAATTGCACGATTAACAAAGACAATAAAAAAGCAAATGCAACAACCATGAATGATTCACTGAAGAACTGGCCTATTAACTGGCTCCTTAATGATCCTATTGCTTTACGGATACCCACTTCCTTTGCACGTTTTTCCGAACGGGCTGTGCTGAGGTTCATAAAATTGATACAGGCTAACAGCAATACAAAAATACCCACCATTAAAAACAGCCTTACATAATCTATAAGTCCACCTGTATGCACCCCGTTTTCCCAATGAGATTTTAAATGCCAGTCTTCCATCGGGTGCAGGAATATCAACGAATTATATTTTTTATCTTCAGCAGGCACCCTTTCCAGTTTAGCATTAATGATGCGTTTATTAACCGAAGTAAAATCAGCATTATCTGCTATTTGTGCAAAGGCCTGAAATGAATTGTTTCCCCATTTTGCCATTGAATTCTTAACCCATTCTTCTGATGACACATACAACTGCCATGGTGCAATAAATTTCAGTTTTTTAAATTGGGTATTATCAGGAAGGTCTTCATAAACACCGGTTACTTTTACTTCCTGCTTATTATCGATCTTAATTGTCTTATCTATCGGATCAGCATCTCCAAATATGGCTCTTGCTGCAGATACGGATAATAAAACTGAAGCAGGGTCTTTCAATCCATCATAAGTCCCCTTCAACATTTTCAGCGTAAGCATTTTTGCAGCATCAACATCCATGTACGCACCTCTCTGCGAAATTTTTTGTTCGCCTGAACTAAGGATATGTGACCCCTCCGAAGATGACATCACGATATACTTAAAGTCGCTGCCGTGTCTGCTTTTCAATTCATCCCCCAATGGGAATGGGATCGATCCCATCGTATGCACCTGGCCGTTATTCGTTTGCTGTTGCATCACCTGCGCAATGCGGTCATAATTCTTATGATACTTATCAAAGGATAGTTCATCATAGATCCATAAACCAATGAGTATGGCTACTGCCATGCCTATGGCCAATCCGCCAATGTTAATAGCGGAATAGCCTTTGTTTTTTACAAGATTTCTCCAGGCGATTTTGAAATAATTTTTAAACATGGTTGTGATTTTTATTCTGTTCTCAAACTTTTTACAGGATTGGCAACAGCCGCCTTCACAGCATGAAAACTTACAGTAAGGATGGCTATCAGCACTGCCAATAAACCTGCAATTGCAAACACCCACCATTGCATATTAATTCTGTAAGTAAAATCCTGCAGCCATTTCTGCATAGCCCACCAGGCAATTGGTGTTGCAATAACTAACGCCACAACAACCGGCTTAATAAATTCCTTTGTTACCAATGCTGCAATACCCGCAACAGATGCCCCCACCACTTTACGTATACCAATCTCTTTTACCCGCTGGCGGATAATAATAAAAGCCATACCAAATAACCCCATACAGGAGAGTACAATAGCAACGATTGCTGCAAT
>JANOIQ010000374.1:0-1746 GCA_031407835.1 Chitinophagaceae bacterium | reverse complement strand
AAGCCAACAACCAACCTGAAACCCTGAACCTGCAACCTTCAACTTTCTTCCTCTACCAGGGTGCAGTAAATGAAGGACGGAGTTTTGAAACGTTGATTCCTGCCATGAAAAAAGTGAATGCTCCTTTACATATTTATGGCGATGGAAATTTTCTTAAGCAAACAAAACAACTCATCGAAAAAAATCAACTGCAGGAAAAAGTATTGCTGAAGGGGAAACTGCAACCGAAGGATTTAAAACAAATCACTTCTTCAGCTTATGCAGGCATTACGTTGTTTGAAAACAACGGGTTGAGCAATTATCTTTCACTCGCCAACCGTTTGTTTGATTATATACAGGCTGGCATTCCGCAGGTTTGTGTAAACTATCCTGCCTACAAAGAAATTAATCAAACCTACGATATTGCATTGCTTATTCCTGATACAAGTGAACAGTGTATTGCAGATGGATTAAACCTTTTGCTGCATGATACTGTTCTATACAGGAGATTACAACAAAATTGCCAGAAAGCACGTGAGGTATTGAACTGGCAGGAAGAAGAAAAAAAGCTCATTCACTTTTATCAACACATCTTTGACTAAACATCTACATATCGTATCCTTTGATGTTCCCTACCCTGCTGATTACGGCGGTGTTGTAGATATTTTTTATAAGATTAAAGCATTGTATGAAATAGACGTTGCTGTTCATCTGCATTGTTTTGAATATGGCAGAGGCGTGCAGGATGAATTGAAAAAATACTGTGCTGAAGTTTACTACTATGAACGGCAGGAAGGTCACAAAGGCTTTTCATTGCAACTGCCTTATATCGTTGCATCACGCAATGATGAACAGTTATGGGAACGCTTGAATGCGGATGAACATCCCATTTTGTTTGAAGGTGTTCATTGTACTTACGGATTAACAAGTGGTGCTGTGCAAAAGAAAAATGTGGCTATCCGTATGCATAATGTAGAATTTGAATATTACAAACAACTGGCGCAATGGGAATCATCATTGGTGCGTAAGGCATACATGCATCATGAAAGCAGATTACTTCTACGCTATGAAGAGAAATTAAAAGATTATAACATTCTTACTATTTCAGCAGATGATCTGAAAACATATAAGAAACAATTCAAAGCAAGTTCTATCCTTCATCTTCCTGCATTTATTCCTAACCAGATGGTAAGGAGTAAAGAAGGCAAAGGAACATTTGCTTTATACCAGGCAAATTTGTCTGTTGTTGAGAATGATAAAGTGGCAACCTGGTTACTGGAAAAAGTATTTCATGAACTGGAAATACCTTTTGTTGTTGCAGGTAAAAATCCATCTGCTAAACTGATAGAACTGGCGCATAAAAAACCGCATACCTGTATTGTGGAAAATCCTGATGAAACAGAAATGAATGATTTAATACAAAAAGCGCAACTGCATATACTTCCTTCTTTCACCGATTCAGGAATTAAATTAAAATTGCTGAATGCTGTTTTTAATGGCCGTCATGTATTAGTGAATGATGAAATGATGAAAGGAACGGGACTGCAAAAAGCCTGTCAGTTGGCTAATAACCCAACAGAATTTAAATACCAGGCATTCCGTTTATTTCACAAAGCATTTACTGCCGATGAAATACAAATAAGAGAAGGCTTGTTACAGGAACATTTCAACAACACCAAACATGCAGAACTGCTTATGCATGTTCTACGGTAGCATTATCCCACACTTTACCGCCTTCAGTTTTTACCATTCGTGCAGGGAATTTTT
>JANOIQ010000334.1:0-8231 GCA_031407835.1 Chitinophagaceae bacterium | reverse complement strand
GGTACTGAATGTATTCCAGATAAGTGAATTTGTTTTGCGATCAATTGTTGCCTGGTAATTTCCATTGGGCAATTGTGCTGCTTTAAACAACGATTTATTTTTAAGATCATAGAGGAACAATACATCGCCTTCTTTCTGTGCTGCTGTAAACAACAATGTATCACCTGCAACCTGAACATACCCAATTACAGTATTTGTAAATGGAAGCAGAATAGTTTCGTCGTTTGTTGACAAATCTGTTTGCAGTAAAGCCATTTCTCCTTTTGCATTTCGTACCGCACTGATCACAGATAAATTATTTGCTGTAAATTTTGGATAGGTATAAGCATACTGATTAGGATTGGGTTGATTATACTGTTTCCCGTTATCAGCATTTATCAATCGCAAAAACCACTGCTGATCAGTTGACACCTGCACAGCAACAACCTGTTCGCCGTCGGCAGAAATATCAGGCATAAATAGCCTTGATTTATTGCTGATCTTTTTTACTTCATTTGTTTCAGGGTTCCAGATTTTCAAAACAGAATACTCTTTCCAACCCCAGCGTGGATGCGGTTCATAAGCTGAGTAAACGACCTTCCCATTCTTTGAAGAATAATAATTATCAGCAGAAATATCTTTCACCCGCAATTTTGTTTCTTTTCCATCTGCATCAATTCTTGTCCAGGTCGGTATTTGTTTATAGCTTGATTTGAGTACAAGCATTGATCCATCTTCCTCAACAAATGGATAGCGATAACTGGTTACATTATTTTTAGATGGCTTCGTTAACTGTTGCAAATTTTGATAGGCAGACAATGAATCAACTCCCATCTTTTGCTGATAAAATGTAAAAGCATCTCCAACAAATTTCTTATACGTTACTCCGGAGTTTCGTTTAACTGCTTTTTGAAACGGATAAAAAATCCCTTTATACTTCAATGCATCACCAGTTACTTTTGTCCAGAAATCAGCACCATACTTTTCTCTTCCGTAACTCACCAGCAAATAACCCAAATCATAATGATTGGGAACAAAATGGCGGTAAGACCCATTACGTAGTTTTTGATAACTGTATTTTTTATCATCGAGCCATAATGATCTGTATGAATTAAAAAAATCAGGAAGCCGGCCCCTGCCCTGTGTGGTATTCATTGTTTCCTGCCACACAGCATCACCTTCCCAAAACCAATCGGGCACTGCTGCTCCCATTGCCAATACCTGTCCTTCCTGCCCCAGGAAAACGCCCAGCAAACGTTGAATGGGTCGATTGAAATTGGAAAACTGTTCAATATGTCTAAACTCATGTATGGTTAATGATTGATGCCAGCTCAATGCACTGGCTGAAAGATTGTGCAGATCGGGCATCATAAAAAATTCACTGCGCCAGGGAGCCGGACCAACATATGCATTGGATGAGGTTGTTTGACCCTGCAACACAATATCAAACTTGCGGAGTTTGGTTCCCAGTGAAGCAGGAGGATTCTTCGCCAGCTGGTGCGATAGCCAGGCCACTTCTCTTGCTTCTTTTTCCAATGCTTTAGGAAAAATGATACGCACTGTATCAGTATTGAGCTGGTATAATTTTAAAGAAGGCGGATTTCCTCCAAATACCTGTGCTGAGGATTCTGATCCAATCAGCAGTAATAAAACAACCGTATATATGTATCGCATAAGTATTGTACCTGAAAAATACTGAAGTCTTTGAATAAAACAACATCTTCCGTTATCTTTAAAGCAATCAATTATTATGTTGCTTCTCGCCCTTTCCATTGCGCCCGGTATTGCCATCAGCCTGTTTATCTTTTTAAAAGACCGTTTCAACCGTGAGCCGGGCTTAAATCTGATTGTTTGTTTTTTACTAGGCTGCCTCAGTATAATCCCTGCCATCATCATTCAGTTACTCACCACAAAACCAATGGAACAATTCATGGGCAGCGGTATTGCTTATACTGCTGTTTTTGCCTACCTGATTGTTGGAACAAGTGAAGAATGGAGCAAGTATATCATGCTTCGCTTTTATGCATTCCCGAAAAAAAGTTTTGATGAACCCTATGATGGCATTGTGTACAGTGTTATGGTGGGAATGGGTTTTGCAACTGTTGAAAATATTGGTTATGTAATGCAGCATGGAATGACTACAGCTTTTCTGCGGATGTTTCTTTCTGTTCCTGCGCATGCCACTTTTGCCATCATTATGGGATACTTTGTTGGCAAGGCGAAATTTGTTCCGGCTAAAAGAAGTTTTTATACACTCACAGGATTATTCTGGGCTGTCTTCTTTCATGGTACCTATGATTTCTTTTTGTTCCTGCAGGGAAATAATGTGGTGAATCAATACCTGAGTGATGGCTTATTATTTTTGGGTGCTGTTGTTTCCTTTATTGTTGCCATCCGTTATTCACGAAAAGCAATTAAAGAGCATGTGAATACATCAAAAAAAATGTTTCCGCTTGATGAACGGGCCATTAAAAATGAGCAGGTGTAAAAAGAAACACTAAGTTATTCGTTATGATGATCCGTTAGTTTTTTCATCATCTCTGCTCCTGCAGCATCTGCTGAAGTTCCATAGCCATTTACAAATACACCTTTATGTCCATCACGTGATTCAATTGCATATACAATCTCTTCGTCTGAAGGATTGGTATCACCTTCAAAGCGATAGATTTCTTTAATTTCAAAGTCTTCAGGAGTGAGATTCAGATCAGGATTAAAACATTGCAAAGAATTTGTCTGCAGATTAAAATCAAGGGTGAACCCTCTTTCTCTTAAATTGTTGATGGCTTCTGTTACTGTATCGTAGTTATACATAGATGATTGGTTTAATTGATAATTTATAATAGAATAATTTATAATCAACTCCTCACAGACTTCTTACTTCTTACTTCTTACCTCTTACTTCTTACTTCCTGCATCATACCTCGTACATCTAAAATCGTACCTTATTTAAACCATCACCTGCGTTTGTTTCAGCACCCCCATTACAAATACACTCTGCACATTGCCGATGTTTTCACTCTGGCTCAGTTTATTTACATGAAAGTTATAATAATCATCCATATTTTCTGCCACCACCTTCAGCATAAAATCAAACTCACCGGAAATATTATAACATTCAATCACTTCACTCAGTTCATTGATATGCTTAATGAATTTTGTACCCGCATTTTTGCTATGCTCTTTCAATGAAACATAGCAGATCACCATCAAGCCTTTTTTAATTTTTGCAGGATCAATTAAGGCAGTATACTTTTGAATAACTCCGCTACGCTCCAGCCATTTAATACGTTCATGAACAGGTGTTGTACTCAGATGCACATGATCGGCAATTTCTTTCACGGTTGTTCGTGCATTTTGCTGCAGCATTCGCAGAATACTGAGGTCGGTTTTATCCAGTACAATCTGCTCATTAGTGATTTGTTCTGTTTTGGTCGCTTTTGCCATAGTTAAACAGGCTTTTATCCTTTACCCTGACTCCAATTTAGAATTATTTCCTTAATTTATTTACATTCGTATTATTTTATTCTAAAAAATTAACTTTACACTCTAAATTAATAAACATGTCAACAACTATCACAAGAAACAAAATTGACTTCGATCTGAAGTATAAAGTAAAAGATATCAGCCTGGCAGAATGGGGCCGCAAGGAAATCCGTTTGGCTGAAGCAGAAATGCCCGGCTTAATGGCCATCCGTGCTGAATACGGTCCATCACAACCATTGAAAGATGCACGTGTTGCAGGTTGTTTGCACATGACCATTCAAACAGCTGTGTTAATTGAAACATTAACGGCTTTAGGTGCAGAAGTAAAATGGAGCTCCTGCAATATCTTTTCTACACAGGATCATGCGGCGGCTGCAATTGCTGCTGCAGGTATTGGTGTATTTGCGTGGAAAGGACAAACAACTGAAGAATCTGATTGGTGCATTGAGCAGACTTTGTTCTTCGGTTCACCTGAGCGTCCGTTAAATATGATTCTTGATGATGGTGGTGATTTAACCAACATGGTATTGGATAACTATTCTGAACTCATTGCTGGTATCAGAGGTCTTTCTGAAGAAACAACAACTGGTGTTCACCGTTTATATGAGCGTATGGCGAAAGGTACATTACCAATGCCTGCTATTAACGTAAACGACAGCGTAACTAAATCTAAGTTCGATAACAAATACGGTTGCCAGGAAAGTTTGGTTGATGCGATCCGTCGTGCAACAGATGTAATGATGGCTGGTAAAGTAGCAGTAGTTGGTGGTTATGGTGATGTGGGTAAAGGAAGTGCTATGAGTTTACGTGGTGCAGGCTGTCGTGTAATTGTAACGGAGATTGATCCAATCTGTGCGTTGCAGGCTGCCATGGATGGCTTTGAAGTAAAGCGTATGATTGATGCAGTGAAAGAAGCGGATATTATTGTTACTGCTTCAGGTTGCCGTGATCTGATCACCGGCGTACATTTCAAATCAATGAAAGATAAAGCGATTGTTTGTAACATCGGTCACTTCGATATTGAAATTGATGTTGCCTGGTTAAATACAAACTACGGTCATTCAAAAGATACCATCAAACCACAGGTTGATCTGTACACCATTGATGGCAAAGATGTGATTTTATTAGCTGAAGGCCGTTTGGTTAACCTTGGTTGTGCAACCGGTCATCCATCATTTGTAATGAGTAATTCATTCAGCAACCAAACACTGGCACAGATTGAATTATGGCTGAACCACAGCAAGTATGAAAACAAAGTGTACGTTCTTCCAAAACATTTGGATGAAAAAGTTGCCCGTCTTCACCTTGCAAAAGTGGGTGCACAATTAGATGAGTTGACAACTGCACAAAGTGAGTACCTCGGTATTCCGCAGAATGGTCCGTTCAAATCTGATCTTTATCGTTATTAATATACAGCTCTAAGCTATCAGCTTTTAGCTGCAAGCATAAACCCGTTTCGAAAGAGACGGGTTTTTTGTTTCGTTTGATTTTTCAAAATCTGAAAAGACCTGCCTTTTAATTGAAAACAACCCATAGTCTGTAATACCGTATTTTTATACAGATTAATCCAAGCAACAGGATGCCAAAGTACCTCTTGATCTTCTCTCTGTCAGTTTTCTTTCCGATTGTATTGTTTGCCCAACCAAAAGCAAAAGACATTTTCACGGGGAAAAAGTTGTCAATTAATCATATCAACAAAATAACGTTTCAAAAAAGCAAGTTCTGGCCCAAAGTAAATCCACAGCTATTTGAAGAAAATCTGCGGAGAAATATTGAACAACCTGTTTTCCTCTATGCCGGCAGAAACACCAATTTCTGTGGTTACGCCGCACTGGGTTATGTTTTTTTGAAAGAAGACCCGTTTGGTTATACAAAATTCATGACTGATCTGTATTTGTATGGAAAGGCTGTTTATGGTACAACAACCTTTACTCCATCAAAAGCAATTATGCAAATGGCGGGACAAATCATGTTTGAAGGGGAACTGGATAGAAATGATGCAGACCAGATGCTGTTCTTCACACTTGCTGATCACTTTAAAGGCTACCTGAATATTTTTCATCACAACTATTCACCCGGCTATGAACAGGGATTTTGGGCAGCAACAAACCTGCGAAAATTTAACCGCATGCTGCGGGTAATGTTTAAAGCGGAAATTAAATCGAAAGGATCAGATCTCATCAGACCATCATTTGAAAACCTGGCTTCTTTCTTAAATGAAAAACTGGCAACAGGTGATGTATTTTTATACCTTAACAACGTCATTCTGCGCAAGAAAAATCACAACAAACTAAGAAAGAGGATACCCACACATTATGTTGTTCTGCAAAGTATTTCAGAAGAAAACGGATTGGTTACGCTTACTTATTGGGATGTGGGATCAAAAACCCGCCGGCTGATTACAACGAAAACACTGAGTAAAATTCTCTACGGCGTAAGCTGGAGCATAAGAAAATAAATACATGCAACTGAAACAACCGATACTCATCAGCATATGCTTCTGCACACTCCTGTCTTGTTCGCCTTCCCGGAACTTCCCGGTAAAATATTATAAGGAGCATGAGGCAGAGCTTACAATAATTGAAAGGTTATACAGCAGAATTTATCCGGTGAAACCATTGGCTGCAGCATTTACAGATAAGGAGTTTAATCATGTTTCACTTGAAATAAAAACTGATTCTTTGAGATATGTTTACGAATTCAATGTACAGGATGTTTCCATGAAAGACAGTTTGCAGAAATATGGATACGACACTGCAACCGTACTGCAAATGATCAGGTATATGAAAAAGATCAGATGCACCTGGATCAATACACTGGATTATTATGTTGACAGCCAGAAAAGGCTACTGACCTTTATGTCAATACGCAACAAACAACTGGATGTTCCTTTTGCTCCGGAGAAATATTTTATTCTTACTTTTTACAAGCAGCCACAGTATTATGATGCTGATGGAATTTTATTAGACAAACGGTATGTCCGCCGGATCCGTAAGGTGAACAATGAAATTTTCTATCGTATAACTGATAAGGTTTGCTATACCCTTTCAGCAAAGTTCCGTTAATAAGCTGCCAATCCCTTATCCCCACATTCGGCCATTCATCACATGAGCAGGTTCGGGCTGTTGTTTTCTGTATATTAGCCTACCTAAACTTTTCTTGTATGATTAAAAGAACAATTGCTTTTCTTTTTTGTGCTTTGCTTGTATCCATAGCACAGGCACAGAACAATTACAGCAATTTTGCTGCACAAAGCAACCGCATCAATGCACTGGCAAAAAACTATCCGCAATTTATAAAGGCCAGATCACTTACCAAAACAGTGGGTGGTAAAGAAATTTGGCAAATAACCATTGGTACAGGAAATGTTGATTCCAAACCTGCTATACTCGTTGTAGGTGGCGTTGAAGGAAATATGCCATTAAGTACAGAACTGGCAATTGGTTTCGCAGAAAATATTTTGCAGGGAACAACTACTGACAGTATTAAAACACTGCTCAATAAAACAACCTTCTATATTTTCCCCAATATGAGTCCGGATGCAATGGAACAGTATTTTGCTTCTGTTCAATATGAACGGCAGGGAAATGGAACTGTAACAGATGATGACAGAGACGGAAAATCAAATGAAGATGGTTATGATGATCTCGATGGAAATAAAAAAATCAACTGGATGCGGATTGAATCACCTGTTGGCGAATACAAAATACATCCAAATGACACGAGAGTATTGATCAAAGCAGATGTAAGCAAAGGTGAAAAAGGAAAATACATTTTACTAGCCGAAGGAATTGATAATGACAAAGACAACTTCTTTAATGAAGATGGTGAAGGTGGTGTTTCTTTTAATAAAAATTTATCTTACAAGCATCCTTCTTTCACTCCCGGCTCAGGAGAGTTTGCTGTTTCAGAAAATGAAACAAGAACCCTGCTTGATTATTTGTATGAGCGTTATAATATTTATGCAGTGGTTAGTTTTGGCAGTAACAATAATCTAAGTACAGCATACACATTTAATTCAGCCGCAGTAGCACAAACAATTATAACAGGATGGTTGCAACCTGATACAAAAGTAAACAGTATGGTTGCTGATCTTTACAGCAAAACAGTGAACATGAAAGATGCACCTCCCTCAGTGGCAGCTGGTGGTGATTTTCTTTCATGGGCCTATTATCATTATGGCCGTTTCAGTTTCAGTACACCGGGCTGGTGGGTACCAAAAACAAAACCCGATACAGCAAAGAATGAAAAAGCATTTACTGTTGAGGATGCAACTGCTAACTATTTGCGCTGGGCTTCACAACAGGGCATCAACAATACATTCACTGATTGGAAAACAATTCAGCATCCTGATTTTCCTAACCAGAAAGTTGAAATAGGAGGCGTTGATCCGTTCGTGTTAACCACTCCGCCTTATTCACTGGTTCCTGATTTGGTAAAAAAACACAGCAGCTTTTTAGTGAAGTTGGCTTCTCATCAACCGGAGATAGATATCATCAATATAAAAACTGAAAAGATCAGCGGTGGCTTAACAAGAATTACGGTTGATGTGATTAACAAAGGAGCACTGGCTTCTCATTCCAAACTAGGTGAACGGAGTTATTGGGTAAAACGCATCAATGTAAAAATGAATGCAACAGGTAATCAATCTGTCATTAGCGGAAAGAAGATTCAACTGCTTAATGTATTGGATGGTTACGGTTCTCAGCAACTGAGCTGGCTTATTAAAGGAAGCGGGAAGGTTTCTATTGAAGCGGGAAGTCCAACCA
>JANOIQ010000304.1:0-8555 GCA_031407835.1 Chitinophagaceae bacterium | reverse complement strand
AGATAATTGCCAATCATGGTCAGAAGGTTCGTTATTATCACGAAATGGTTGGTTGTAATTCCAGGTTGGATACTATACAGGCAGCTGTTCTGAATATCAAATTAAAAAAACTGGATGAATATGTTGCTGCCAGAAGAAAGGTAGCTGATTATTATGATGCTGCATTTGCAGGGCATAAAAATATTACAGTTCCTTACCGTGCTCCTTACAGCAATCATGTGTTCCATCAGTATACATTAACGCTGGATGGTTTTGAAGATGTTGCTGCTGTAAGAAATAGATTGAATGTATTTTTGGCTGAGCAGAAAATCCCATCCATGATCTATTACCCGGTTCCGGCTCACCGTCAAAAAATGTTTGAAGCATTTGGTGGAGGCGATTATGATTTAAAGATCACCGATTGGTTAACAGACAGGGTGATTTCTTTACCAATGCATACTGAATTAGAGGAGGAGCAATTGAGCTTCATTACAAAAAATGTATTGGATTTCCTTACACATAAAAACTAAAACCTGAATAACACATGAAAATCGCAGTTGTAGGAACCGGTTACGTAGGATTAGTAACAGGAACCTGTTTCGCTGAAACCGGTAACAGAGTAACATGTATCGACATTGATCAATCGAAAATTGAGAAATTATCAAAAGGTCAGATCACCATTTATGAGCCCGGATTAGAAAAAATTTTTCTCCGTAATTTAAGTGAGGGCAGGTTGCATTTTACAACTAATCTGGCAGAGGGTATTAAAGATGCAGCTATTATTTTCCTTGCTTTGCCCACGCCTCCGGGTGAAGATGGGAGTGCTGATTTAAAATATATTCTGGGAGTGGCTGATGAGTTAGGAAAAATTCTCACCGACTTTAAAGTAATCGTTGATAAAAGCACTGTGCCGGTGGGTACTGCTGATAAAGTTTCTGCTGCCATTGCAAAAAATTGCAAAGTGGAATTTGCTGTTGTAAGTAACCCTGAATTTTTAAGAGAAGGTGTTGCAGTTGAAGATTTCATGAAACCTGACCGTGTTGTTGTTGGAACCAGCAATGAAAAAGCAATAAAGGTAATGACGGAATTGTATGCTCCTTTTGTACGCAGTGGTAACCCAGTGATTTTTATGGATGAAAAAAGTGCTGAGTTAACCAAGTATGCAGCCAATTCATTTCTTGCTGTAAAGATTTCTTTTATGAATGAAATTGCCCGCTTATGCGAAAAAGTAGGTGCTGATGTTGACATGGTTCGTAAAGGTGTTGGCAGTGATGATCGTATTGGCAAACGATTTTTATTCCCCGGCATTGGTTATGGGGGCAGCTGTTTCCCCAAAGATGTACAGGCATTGGTAAAATCATCAAATGAAGTAAACTATGATTTTGAAATACTGAATGCAGTAATGAAAGTAAATGATGAACAGAAATTGTTCCTCATGCCAAAGATCAATACTTATTTTAAAAATGATCTGAAAGGTAAACGCTTTGCCATGTGGGGGCTTTCATTTAAACCTAATACAGATGATATTCGTGAAGCGCCGGCTTTATATATGATTGATGCATTAACAGAAGCTGGTGCAACTGTTTGTGCGTATGATCCCGAAGGAATGCAGAACGTACAACAACTGTTGGGTAATAAGATTGATTTTGCTGCTAACCAATATGATGCATTGAAGAATGCAGATGCGTTGATTATTGCAACGGAGTGGAGCGAATTCCGCACGCCTGAATTTGAAAAGATAAGTGAATTGCTGAAAAACAAAGTAATCTTTGACGGACGTAATGTGTACGACAGGGAACAAATGAAGCAACTTGAATATCATTATGAAAGTGTGGGAAGGGAAGCGGTCATTTAAAAGAAGATCATTAAAAATAAAAATATGGATCGGAAAAGAATATTAATTACTGGTGCTGCCGGTTTCCTAGGTTCGCATTTGTGCGACAGGGCTATTAAAGAAGGTTACCGTGTTGTAGCAATGGATAACCTCATCACCGGTGATCTGAAAAACATTGAACATTTATTTAAGCTGGAGCAGTTTGAGTTTTATCATCATGATATTACCAAGTTTATTCATATTCCCGGCAAGCTGGATTATATCCTGCATTTTGCATCGCCTGCAAGCCCCATTGATTATTTAAAAATTCCTATTCAAACATTGAAAGTGGGTGCTCATGGCACACACAACTGTTTGGGTTTAGCGAAAGCAAAGGGAGCAAGAATACTGGTAGCATCAACATCAGAAGTATATGGTGACCCGATGGTACATCCGCAAACAGAAGAATATTGGGGAAATGTAAATCCTGTTGGGCCACGAGGTGTATACGATGAAGCGAAACGTTTCATGGAAAGCATTACGATGGCGTATAACCGTTTTCATGGTGTTGAAACAAGGATCATCCGCATCTTCAATACTTACGGTCCACGTATGCGGCTCAATGATGGGCGTGCACTACCTGCATTTATTGGTCAGGCATTGCGTGGTGAAGATCTTACAGTTTTTGGTGATGGCAGCCAGACAAGAAGTTTTTGTTATGTAGATGATTTGGTTGAAGGAATATATCGTTTGCTGATGAGCAATTATGATATGCCGGTGAATGTGGGGAATCCTTCAGAAATTTCATTGAAAGATTTTGCCGAAGAGATTATTAAATTAACGGGTACTGCTCAAAAAATTGTGTACAGAGATTTGCCTGTTGATGACCCCAAGCAACGTCAGCCTGATATTGCGAAGGCAAAAGAACTTCTTGGATGGGAGCCAAGAGTGAATCGGAGCGAAGGTTTGAAAATTACCTATGAGTATTTCAAAAATCTTCCAAAAGAAGAATGGACAAAACTGCCGAAAGAGTTTGTAAGTATTATGTAATAAAATTACTGAGCGATTATCTCACGCAAAATATAAAATCTGTAATCTGAAATGTATAAAGAGCTGATCAACAAAGAAAAAAAAATCGCAGTTGTAGGGTTAGGTTATGTTGGTTTGCCTCTGGCTCTTGAACTGGCTACGCATATGCAGGTGATTGGTTTTGATATCAATCGAAAGCGTATTGAAATGATGCAGCGCAATGAAGATCCAAGTAAGGAAGTAGATGCAGATATGTTTGCTGGTAAGGATATTGTTTTTACAGATGATATTAATGTGTTGAAAGAGGCTTCTTTTTTTATTGTAACAGTACCCACTCCTGTTGATGAATATAAAGTTCCTGATCTTACTCCATTAGAAAAAGCCAGCGAAACTGTTGGAAAAGTGTTGAAGAGAGGTGATTATGTTGTGTATGAAAGCACGACATATCCAGGTTGTACAGAAGATGATTGTATGCCGATACTGGAACAGTTTTCCGGGTTAAAAGGGAAAACAGATTTCAAGATTGGTTATTCACCAGAACGGATTAACCCGGGAGATAAGCTTCATACATTGTCCAATACGGTGAAAATTGTTTCTGGCTGTGATGAAGAATCATTGAGTGAAATTGCAAGCATCTATGAATCTGTAGTAAAAGTTGGAGTTCACAGGGCGCCTAATATCAAAGTAGCCGAAGCAGGTAAGATCATTGAAAATGCACAGCGTGATCTGAATATTTCTTTGATGAATGAACTCTCGATTATTTTTGACCGCATCGGTATCAATACATTCGATGTAGTGGAAGCAGCCGGAACAAAATGGAATTTTCACAAATACACACCGGGTTTGGTTGGAGGCCATTGCATTGGTGTTGATCCTTACTATTTAACATACAAAGCACAACAGCTGGGTTATAATTCAAAAGTAATTGCCAGTGGTCGTTTTGTAAATGATGAAATGCCAAGGTATGTAGCGAAGAAAATCATTCAGCATATCATTAAACATGCACTTAATCCTTCTACAGCAAAAGTACTGGTGCTGGGTGCAACATTTAAAGAAAATGTATCAGATATCCGTAATTCGAAAGTAGCTGATATGGTGAAAGAATTACTGGAGTATAATGTATCGGTTGATTTTGTTGATCCTTATGCAGATGCTGCTGATGTGAAACATGAGTATGGGTTAACAATGGTTCCTGAAATAGGGAAGGGATATGATGCTGTTGTAATGGCAGTTGCACATAATCAATATAAAGACTTTACTGAAGAGTTTCTGTTAAGCATTTCTAATCAGCATGCATTGTTTGCCGATCTCAAAGGCATCTACCGTAATAAAATTTCAAAACTGAAATACTGGAGTTTATGAAAAATACATTTGATAAAACAATCTTAGTAACTGGAGGCGCCGGATTTATCGGCAGTCATGTTGTTCGTTTATTTGTTAATAAGTATCCCAATTACAAAATAGTAAATGGTGATGCATTAACTTATGCAGGTAATCTTGAAAACCTGAAAGATATTGCAGCTAACGAAAATTATGTTTTTGAGAAGATGGATATAACTGATGAAGCAAAAGTTGCCGAACTTTTTGATCAGTATCATTTTGATGCAGTCATTCATCTGGCAGCAGAAAGTCATGTTGACCGGAGCATTATGGATCCGTTATCTTTTGTAAAAACGAATGTGCTGGGTACGGCAATTCTGCTCAATGCAGCCCGCAAAGAATGGGCAGGTAAGTATGAAGGCAAGCTGTTCTACCACGTTTCAACTGATGAAGTGTATGGTTCATTGGGCGAAACCGGTTTCTTTACGGAAGAAACACCTTATGATCCGCATTCCCCATACTCTGCATCGAAAGCAGCATCTGATCATTTTGTGATGGCGTATTATGATACCTATGGTTTGCCGGTTGTAATGAGCAACTGTTCCAACAACTATGGTTCGCATCACTTCCCTGAAAAATTAATTCCACTCCTCATTAATAATATCAAAAACAACAAACCATTACCTGTATATGGCAAAGGCGAAAATGTAAGGGATTGGTTGTTTGTGGAAGATCATGCAAGGGCTATTGATACAATTTTTCACAATGGCAGAAAAGGTGAAAGTTATAATGTGGGCGGTTTTAATGAATGGAAAAATATTGACCTTGTTCATGTACTTTGCAAAATCATGGATAAAAAATTAGGAAGAGCTGAAGGAGAAAGCGCCAAGCTGATTACTTATGTAAAAGACAGGGCCGGGCATGATTTGCGTTATGCCATTGATGCAACCAAGCTCAATAAAGAATTAGGTTGGTCGCCTTCGTTGCAATTTGAAGAAGGCCTGGAAAAAACGATTGACTGGTACCTGAATAACGAAGAATGGATCAGTCATGTAACCAGCGGCGACTATCAGCATTTTTATGCCGATCAGTATGTAAAGCGTTAGTCAGTAATCTTTTCACTTGTATTTGTACTCTTATATTTAATTTACTTTATGCCCTTTATTCACACAGATTTTCCAGGTTTAGTTGTTTTTGAACCAAACGTATTTGGTGATGAGCGGGGCTACTTTTTTGAATCGTATAACAGGCAGTTGTTTGCAGGTAAAGGTTTTGATCATGATTGGATGCAGGATAACCAGTCAAGTTCTTTATATGGAGTTATCCGTGGATTGCATTTTCAAAAAGGCGAACATGCTCAGGCAAAATTAGTACGTTGTTTAAGTGGTGCAATTTTAGATGTGGTGGTTGATCTCAGGAAAGATTCGCCAACCTTCAAGCAGGTTTATTCACTTGAATTAACTGCTGAAAAGAAAAATACATTGCTTGTGCCCCGTGGATTTGCACACGGTTTTTCTGTATTGAGTGAAGTGGCAGAAGTGATGTATAAATGCGATCACCTGTACAGTAAAGAAAGTGAAGGAGGTTTATTATACAACGATCCTTCTTTGCATATTGACTGGAAAATCCCTGCGGGTAAAGAAATTGTTTCAGATAAAGACAGGTTGAATCCTTCCCTTGCTGATTTAGCAGAGGATAGTTTCTTTTAATAATATGCCCGTATGGATAAGCCCATTGTTCTTGTTACCGGTAGTAATGGGCAGCTCGGAAAAGAGCTGCAGTTTTTAGCAGAAAGCTATCCGGAATTTCATTTTGTTTTTTCCACACGGGAAGATTTGAAACTTCATCATTATGATTTGGTTGAAAACTTCTTTTTGGCAACAAAGCCGCAGTATTGCATAAACTGTGCAGCATATACTGCAGTTGATAAAGCTGAAAGCGAATCAGATATGGCCATGTTCGTGAATGGAGAATCTGTAGGTAACCTGGCAGCTGTCTGTAAAAAAAATCAAACAAAGCTGATTCATATTTCCACTGATTACGTATTTAACGGCGAAAGTGAAATTCCTTATAAAGAGGATGACTCAACAGACCCCATCAACATATATGGCGTTTCCAAACTGCTCGGGGAACAATTTTGTATGAAGGAAGATCCTGATGCTATCATCATCCGTACTTCATGGGTGTATTCTTCGTTTGGCCACAACTTTGTAAAAACGATGATGCGTTTAATGAACGAACGCAACGAACTGAATGTTGTGAGCGATCAGGTTGGTTCCCCAACCTATGCTGCCGATCTGGCGAAAGCAATTCTCGATATTATTTCATCAGGAAAATGGGAGGGAGGAATTTATCATTACAGTAATGGGGGAAAGATCAGCTGGTATGAATTTGCAGCAGAAATAAAAAACCTGACCGGGAGCAAATCAATTATACATCCCATTTTAACGGATGAGTATCCAACACCTGCTAAACGCCCAAAATTTTCATTGCTGAATAAAGAAAAAATCAAAACGGTTTTTGCTATCCATGTTCCTGAGTGGAAGGATAGCCTGAAGAAATGTATTGAATTGTTGCTGGCTGAATAAATTTCAGAAATTACTTCATAAATCAAAAGCCGCTCATTTGAGCGGCTTTTGTTGGCCTACCTGGATTCGAACCAAGACAAACAGAACCAAAATCTGTCGTACTACCATTATACTATAGGCCAATCTCCCTTTCAGGCTTGCCCAACGAAGCATTTGCGTAGTTGGGGGCTGCAAAAATAAGGGGCTTCGGCAGATGAACCAAAATTTTCTGAATCAGCCTAAGCATTGTCTTCTCTTGCTTTTAATTCTTTTATTTTATCCAGTGCTCCGGCAACAACATCACACATGATCGTATAAAGTGCACCATGAACCGGATGGGCATAAATATATTCCAGCGCTTCATTTTCATTGGCAATAACTTTTGTAGGAAGCGTTGGATTTACTTTGTCAATTCCTTCTTTCAGCAGCGCAATGATTTCTTCGGCCGAACGTCCTCTTAAATTTTTATCGCAACGGATGATGATTTCGTCGAAGCACAGTGCACTGATTTCCCCAAGCTCACGAATATCTTCATCTCTTCTGTCGCCTGTGCCGCTGATAACACCGATCTTGATTTTATAATCCAGCTTGCTGATGAAATCACAGAGCAAACGCAAACCGTGTGGGTTGTGTGCAAAATCAGCAAGGAAAGTATAATTCTTAAAATGGAAAAAATTCAAACGGCCCGGTGTTAAACTTTCACCCGGAATAAAGGTTTGCAATCCCTGCCTGATATCATCTATTGAAATATCCCTGTACAAATAAGTGGCAAGTACGGCAGGTAAACAGTTGGCAATATTATGCACTGCTTTTCCTTCATAGGTTAACGGAATATCTTTTGCAGGCATCACTCTTATTTTCCAGTTGCCTTTCATAATGCTGATATAGCCATTTTCATATACGGTTGCCAAACCTCCTCTTGCACAATGTTCTTTAATACGGGGATTATTTTCATCCATGCTGAACAAAGCAATATTGCATTTGAGATTATCTTTTATGGCATACACCAGATCATCTTCTGCATTTAATATGGCATAGCCATGCGGGAAGCATGTTTCAGGAACAACTGCTTTTACTTTGGCCATTTGTTCAACGGTATAAATTCCACCAAGTCCAATATGATCAGCAGCAACATTGGTAACGATGGCAACATCACAATTCTGAAAAGCCAAACCTGATTTTAAAATCCCACCTCTGGCACATTCAAGCACAGCAAAATCAACAGTGGGATCTTTCAATACAAAGGTGGATGATATTGGTCCGGTGCAATCACCCTTCATCATCAAATGGTTTTGAATATACACTCCATCACTTGTTGTATAACCAACTTTTTTACCGGCACTTTTTGCAATATGTGCTGTTAAGCGGGTAGTGGTTGTTTTGCCATTTGTTCCTGTTACTGCAATGATGGGAATACGTCCTTCGGTTCCTTTTGGAAATAACATATCAATCACCGGCTCGGCCACATTGCGTGGTAATCCAACTGCAGGATCAATATGCATACGGAAACCAGGAGCTGCATTCACTTCAAGAATAGCACCTCCGTTTTCACTCACAGGAGTACGTAAGTCAATAGCCATGATATCGATACCGCAGATGTCTAAGCCAATAATCTTACTGATTCGTTCACACATAAAAATATTGGCCGGATGCACTTCGTCCGTTACATCGGTTGAAGTACCGCCAGTAGAAAGATTCGCTGTTGTTTTTAATAAAACCAATTCATCTTTTGGAGGAACTGTTTCAAGTGTATAACCTTTTTCTTCCAGCATTTTCATGGTGCTGCCATCAACAGTAATTTGTGTAAGTACTTTTTCATGGCCGTAACCACGGCGTGGATCTTTATT
>JANOIQ010000294.1:0-3603 GCA_031407835.1 Chitinophagaceae bacterium | reverse complement strand
GATAACAGCAATGATCTTAGTGTTACTTTAAAAAAGAAAGAAAAGAAAATGGAAGAAGTGGTAATACAGGCTACCACAGAAGTAAAAGATGGCTGGACAAAATACGGCAAACAATTCACTGATTATTTTATCGGTACTACTCCCTTTGCCAAACAATGCAGCATTGAAAATCCTGAAGGATTAAAGTTTTACTTTTCAAAAAAGAAGAACCGCCTCAAAATAAAAGCAGAACAACCGGTAATAATCATGAATTATGCACTGGGTTATAAAATTCAATACCAGCTCGATTCCTTTATTTATGATTATACAACTAAGTTCAGTGCTTATGTAGGTGTTGCTTTTTATACAGAACTGGATTCGACAGCTGAACAAAAAACAACCTGGACAAAGAACAGGGAAAAAGCTTACTTCGGTTCCCGCTTACATTTTATGCGCTGCTATTACGACAGTACCCTGAAAGAAAATGGTTTTGCGCTGGAAGAAATTTATACTGACAGCACAACCGGCAAAATGAAAATCAGTTCACTGGAAAATCCATACGATTCTTCTGTCTATGCCTTGGTTGACAGTGTAGATAAAGAAATTAACCTGTTTGGAAAATACCGTGTGGCTTATGTACTGGAGCCAATGGAAAAAGAATATCTCGTTGCCAATAAATATCCGCTTACAGCCAAAGATCAATTATCAACCCTTGAGTTTTTAAATGGATTTGTGATCACGGAAAATGGTTTCTTTTATAACCAGACAGAAGTGATCAACAGCGGTTACTGGGCCTGGAAAAATTTAGCCGATCAGTTGCCTTATGATTACTGGCCGGCAGAAAAGGTTGAGTTCCCCTGATTATAAATTTTTGAGTTTCTCCCACATTTCAGGAATACGTTTTACCCAAACCAATTCCTTTTTTTTCTGTAAGGCATCTTCAGCAGGTGTTCCAAAATAAGATTTGTTTCCATCAATAGAATCAGGCACACCGCTTTGAGCAAATACCACGGCATTTTCACCAATGGTTAATGTTTTGCTTACACCCACCTGTCCCCATAGTACAACACCATCCTTAATATCAACTGCACCTGCAACACCAACCTGCGCAGCAAACAAACAGTTCTTACCAATTACACTATCATGCCCAATGTGCACCTGGTTGTCGAATTTAGTGCCACTGCCAATCAATGTATCATGGCTTACTCCTTTGTCAATTGTGCAGGAAGCTCCAATTTCCACATCGTCTTCAATCACCACCCTTCCGCAACTTTCCATTTTCCTGTACCATACATCACGGTTCTTTTTTGTATTGTAATAAAATGCATCGCTGCCAATTACTGTTCCCGATTGAATAATGACATTGTTTCCAATGACGGTGTAATCATAAATAGAAACATTGGGATGGATGATGCAGTTCTTCCCGATGCTGACATGATTACCGACAAAAGCACCAGGCATTAAAACAGTGCCTTCGCCAATAGTTGCCGACTCACTGATGAGTTGATGAGATGGAGTAAACGGACGAAAATGTTTAACAATCTTTAAATATGCTTCAAATGGTTCGGCACAAATCAGTAATGCTTTCCCTTCCGGAATGGTAGCTTCCTTATTGATGATAATAAAAGACGCAGCCGAGTTGATACACTTATCATAATACTTGGGATGATCAACAAACACAAGATCACCAGCTTCCACTTTATGTATTTCATTGATACCGGTCGCCTGTCCGTTTATATTTCCTGTAACTGTCGCATCGATTAATTCTGCAATCCATTGTACCGGTACCGGTGAAGGAAACTTCATGTGCTGATTTTTTTCAAAGGTAATATGCTTTCACATTGATAGAGGACTTCGTTTCATTTTACCCGGTTTAACTGTTTTAAACCCAAAACAGCAACTTTTCAGTAAATTTTCTAAAAAAATTTATCCCCCTTTTTTTCAGCAGTAAACGTACTGAAAACCCTTTTTTTATTTTATCAAAATGATAAATTTAAAAACAGAAACAGGTTTGCAGTTTTTGTGATCATCAAACAACAATACGCTGAAACCTTTTACTGGCATGCCTTTCAAAAGAATTTTTTTTTGAATGATAAATAAAATCATACGCCTGACGAATGATGCAATTCTGTTTTATCAAAAAAAATCATTGCAGCGAACAGTGAAAATGCATAGTCATTTTCCCCAAACAATGAAAAAATGTGAATAAAATAAATTGGAAAAACTTTTATAATCGGAGAATTTATTTTTAATATTGTGGAGGGAAAGAAATTTCCTGATACTTACTAACCCATCCATCATAAAAGCTCGGTTTCTTCCGGGCTTTTTCTTTTGCATCAATTCCCGTTTCTTTTTCATTCAATATGCCGAACATCTGCTTAATCTGAAACAATTGTTTCGTCGCTTGCAGAATTTTCAGATGAATGAAATCAACCGGAGAAAACCCTTTTCAGTATCTGTTTACTTTATTCGTACAGTCAATTCAACAGCCAATAAAATGTCTGTAAACAGACGAAATACGTTACTTTGCTGAAAAGTATGTTATGATTAAATCAATGACAGGTTTTGGAAGAACGGAGGAAGCAACAGGAGATAAAACCTTTTTAGTAGAAATTAAATCACTGAACGGAAAACAATTCGAACTGAATTTAAAACTTACACCGTTATTACGTCCTTACGAATTTAATATCCGCAGTCTTTTATCAGAACAATTAATGCGTGGCAGCATTGACTGCACCATTATGCTGAAACAAAACGGAGGCAGTGGTGCTATTACCATTAACAAAGAAATGGCCAAAGCATATTTTCAGCCATTGAAAGAGGTAGCGGCCGATTTAAATATTCAGCTAAGTGAGTATGTTGTTGCAGCTCTGCTTCGCCTCCCTGATGTAGTAGTACCTAACACCGATGTTTTAAGTACCGATCAATGGGAACAGTTCAGGGAAATATTGAAGAAAGCTCTGGAAGCAATCAACAATCACCGAAAACTGGAAGGTGCTGCTTTGGAAAAAGATTTGATTGAACGCATCAATAATATCGTCAGCCACCAGGAAAAAATCAGCGCACTGGAACCTGCCCGCCAGGTAAAGATGAAGGAAGAACTCCGTCGCAAAATGGAAGAACAGCTCGGAAAAGAAAACTATGATGCCAACAGGCTGGAGCAGGAGATGATTTATTACATCGAAAAGATCGACATCAGTGAAGAACAGGTTCGCCTCCGCAATCATTGCGAATACTTCATCAATATCCTCAAAGAAGAGGGCGAATCAAAAGGAAAGAAACTGGGTTTTGTATTGCAGGAGATTGGCCGTGAGATTAATACAACCGGAGCTAAGGCATATGATACAGCCATTCAGAAATTAGTGGTTTTAATGAAAGACGAACTGGAGAAAGCAAAAGAACAGGTATTGAATGTATTGTAAATGCTGCTGCTAAGGTTGCAGGGCACTGTCCTTATTTCTGCCCGAAGATTGTTCAGGGGTTTTGGTTTTTCTATTTCTCCCGCATTACATTTGTAAAAATATTCCGCTTGAAACATCAGTCAGCCTGCCTCTTTGCAATTATGTTTTGTTTATTATCTGTTGGCTTTACTTCCTGTACCAGCATGGATGAGTTTGAAAAAAA
>JANOIQ010000279.1:0-9551 GCA_031407835.1 Chitinophagaceae bacterium | reverse complement strand
TGCAGCCCACACAAAATCATGCACATTGGGAGCTGTAAATTTCCAGGTAAGTTTTTCTCCTGCAGGTTTTACAACTTTTACACCTTTCGTTTCATATCCAAATCCTATCTGGTTGGCATTGGTTAAATAACCCGTACCGGCAATCATAAAATTTTTATCAATGCTGATGTTTACTTCAAAGTCGCCCCACACTCCGTAAAACTCACGGGCAATATAAGGATTGGGATTCCATCCGTCATTATCATACTCACATAATTTTGGATACCATTGCGACATAGAAAATTTTGTTCCGTTTGCTGCATCTCTTCCACTGCGGCGAACCTGCAGAGGAACCTGTGCATCCCATTCCATCTCCAACTGTACTTTCTGTTTTGGCAAAATTGGTTTACTGAGTTTTACTTCTAAAATAGTTTCATGCTCAACAATATTTTGCAACACACCATTCATCTTCAGCCATTTTATTTTTTCATAGCCAATTTCATTTTCTTTCAGGTTGAGGATACGATCTTTTACACGTCCATCCCAATCAGGTCTGTTGTTCACAAGATTTTTCCCCAGCTCACGGCTTCGTGTATCCATCATACTGTTTGGCTGAAATGCATTCCAGTATAAATGATAAAATATTTTATCCAGTGTATCGGGTGAATTATTAGTGTACTCTAATTTTTGTTTGCCTTTATACTGATTGGTATTTACATCCATATCAATATCCATTACATATTTGACACGCTGCTGCCAGCGGCCTGGCTGGGCCTGCATTGTGCCTGCTGAAATACAAAGAAGAAGAAAACAAATCAATTTCATGTTCAACGTTTTTTGAATAACGCCAAACCTACTGGAAAAAATTGATTTGATCGCTGATTGACAACAATTTTGGATAAACGGATTAAGGCATTAACGATTATTTATATTCAATAAAACCCCGGTTGATCTTCGCTATTTTCCGTTGCAGCCGGAATACACCAATACCATTTCTGCTACCTGCATTATTGCTGTTGCCTTCAATGGTATGTATAAAACCTCCTTCTGTTTTTTCAACCAGCCCCGTATGGCCAGCGCTACCGCCGGTATTGAGTATAAATATATGTCCGGGTTTTATAAGCGATGGATTGTTGACTGCATCAGCTGTAAGAATTTTCTTACCCTTTGTTTTATTCCAGTGCGACATTACATGACCCGTTTTCACTAGTGGATTTGTTCTGTTTAATTTTATGGAAGCTTCATTGAAACACCAGTAAACAAAAGCAGCGCACCAGAACAAGCCTGGTTCTAAACCAACAGTTGCCAGGTATTGATTTACCTCAGGGCCTTTATTACTGCCGGGAGGAACTTCCATAACACCTAATTGCGACACTGCTGATTTTAATACTTCAGCAAGTAACTTACCGGAAGCTGTATCAGCAATAACCATATCTTCTTTACCAAAAAGTGCAGCCCAGGTAAGTGAACCAACATTGCCATCTATTTCAAGCGGGTTACCATACTGATCCATATGTGTTGCCTGGAAAAGTTTGACTGCATTTTTTGTTTTTGCAGCATACACACCCGTTCCCTGCAAATTGCCGATGTTCAATGCAATTAATTTTTTTTGAATGGCTTTTACAACTGCCGTATTGCTTTCGCCTTTTTTGATGATCCTGTTTGGATATTTCATGCTGAGTAAGGTTTGAAAGTGAAACTGAAATACTCATCTAAGTTTACACTTTTCTACCATTAAATCAATACCACTTTTTGGGGGAATCAGTTGCCGTAAGCTGCTTCTATAAATGGGTGAGTGATATTATAACCCTGTCAATTCTTCATATAATCTTCCCTTTGCATCAAAGACAAGTATTTTTTTGGTGATCATTGATTTCTGCACAATGATTTTATATTCATTTGCAACGGCTCTTGGTTTTTCAATAGCTACTATATCTTTCACCGGCCATTCTTTGTATTTGCTGTCCTTAAATCCATCCTGTACAACTTTCGGTAACTGTTCCATCGTTACCTGGGTTTCTGTCCAGTTCCAATCACCTTTTGGGGTATAGCTTGTCTTAAGTTTTTTGTCACCTAATGTAAAGCGAACGGTGTGGTTATCGAGCCCATCGCTCCATTTAGTATCTTTTGCTTCGGGATATTGCTTACTGAAGTTTTGCTTTACCAATTCTGGAACGGTAAACAGTTGTGCATGTACTGTGAAAGAAAAAAGAAAACAAGTGCTGATAAGAAAAAGGTATTTCATGTGTTCATTTTTATTGGTTTTTTGACCACATAGTATATCCACAAAAATTATCATTGCTGTTGGTATAAATTAGCTCCCCGCCTGAATGACAAAGTCGGGCAGGGATAATTTTTGTGGATATTTCATACTGCAGGTTTTAAATTGAGAGAATTAAGTTACTTATCTTTTCCGGCAACAACAATCACAATCTCACCTTTAACACCTTTTATTACAAAATAATCATGCACTTCTTTTAAAGTGCCCCGCTTGTTTTCTTCAAATTTTTTGGTGAGCTCACGGCTTACACAGCACAACCTTTCTTCACCAAAGTATTGCATAAAATCTGCGAGTGATTTTACAAGCCGGAAAGGTGATTCATAAAAAATCATGGTACGTTCTTCTTCTGCCAGTTGCTTCAGGGCTGTTTGACGGCCTTTTTTCTGTGGCAGAAATCCTTCAAATGTAAATCGTGTTGCAGGTAATCCGCTGTTAACAAGAGCAGGGACAAAAGCGGTGGCTCCGGGAAGTGTTTCAACAATAATATCATTCTTCACACATTCCCTTACAAGCAAAAAAGCAGGATCACTGATGCCGGGAGTTCCTGCATCCGTCAGCAACGCCATCTTCTTTCCGTCTTTCAACTGATCTATTAAATGCTGCACAATTTTATGTTCATTGTGCTGGTGATAAGAAGAAAGCGGTTTTTGAATATTGTAATGATTGAGCAGTACAGAGCTTGTACGTGTATCTTCTGCCAAAAGCAAATCCACCTCCTGCATCACCTCCAGTGCACGGAGAGTAATGTCTTTAAGATTGCCGATGGGAGTAGGAATGATGAATAACAAAATTTGAAAATTTGAAAATGAAATCATTTGAAAATGAAAACCGAAGCTGATTCAATTTCCAAATTTTCAAACTGACAAATTGTTTAATTAACGGTGATTTCGAACTGTTCCATTACAGCATTTGCCAGCAGTTTTTTGGCTGCTTCTTCTGCAATAGCTTTGGCAGCATCAGGTGTTGCTGCATCAATCTGCATGCTGATGTTTTTGCCGATGCGAACATCGTTAACACCTTTCAATCCTAAATTGCTTAAACCACCCATTACTGCTTTTCCCTGCGGATCTAACAAATCTTTGAGCGGCATTATTTTCACCTGAACTGTATACGTCATTGTATGAAGATTGTGTTATGAGATTTGTTTACGAAGCAGCAAAGATAAAGCAACGTAGGCTAAATAAATAAGCGGAATAGCCGCCCACTGGAAAACAATAGCCAGAACTACGGCAAGAATAACCAGTATAAATTTTGGTTGATTATTCTTAAAGCTGAAATCTTTAAACTTCAGCCCCATGATGGGTATGTCTGTAACCATCAGGTAACTGATGACGAGTGTAATTGCATACAGCACCCACCTGTTTAAAACAAGCCCGGCCAGGTTCCATTGATTGTACCAGATCACCAGTGGTAATGCAGCAACGACCATTGCAGTAATAGGTGTTGGAACACCACGAAAAGAAGTAGTTTGACGTGTATCAATATTGAATTTTGCCAATCGCCATGCAGCACAACAGGCAATCAGTAAAGCTGGAAGCAACAGAAGGATGGAAGTATCTAATGCGGATTCTTCTTTCAGATAACTCATCCGTAATAACTGATACATGATCATGGAAGGTGCTACACCAAAAGTTACCACATCACTTAAGGAATCGAGTTGCTTGCCCATTTCAGATGACACCTTCATCAATCTTGCTAAAAAGCCATCTAGAAAATCAACGATACCTGCTGCAAAAATGAAGAAAGATGCATAAGCAATTTTTTCAGGAAGGTTAATTATCATACTTCCCTGTTCAACCGAAGTAATATTTTCGCCGGGTTGCAAAATGAGGATAATTGCGATGCTTCCAAAAACAAGGTTGAGTAATGTGAACAGATTGGGAATTTGCTTCATTGAAATTTTTGATTGATAAACTGATTTTATTTCTTCATTAATGCTTCAATCTCTTCCACAGTAATCGGAATATTTTTCATAAGATCTTTATTTCCGTTACGTGTAATCCAGAGATTATTTTCAATGCGTACACCCATCTGTTCTTCTTCAATATAAATTCCGGGTTCAACTGTAAAAACCATTCCCGCTTTAATGGGTTCAGTCTTTGTTCCAAGATCATGCACATCTACACCGAGGTGATGTGAAATACCGTGGTATAAATATTTTCTGTAAGCCCTGTTTTCAGGATTTTCATTCTTTACATCTGTTTTTTTCAACAACCCAATTTTTAAAAACTGTTGCGTTGCTTCCTCTCCTACTTTATCTGTGTAATCAACAATCGTAATACCGGGCTTGAGTAAACTCCTGGCATAATTATGCAAATGCAGACAGGCATTGTACACAGTTTTCTGTCTTCTTCCAAACTTACCACTTACAGGAACAGTTCTTGTAAGATCAGCACAGTAACCGCCATATTCTGCGCCGAAATCCATCAATATCAATTCACCTTCTTTACATTCCTGGTTATTACTTACATAGTGTAATGTTCTTGCTCTGTCGCCACTGGCAATAATACTTCCGTATGCTGGACCAGTTGAACTCTGCGATAAAAATGAATGATAAATTTCTGCTTCAATTTCATTTTCCATTACCCCCGGCTTGATAAACTTCAACAGCCTGCGGAATGTAACATCTGTTATATCAATTGCTTTTTGCAGTAACTCCACTTCTTCGGAAGTTTTCACACCCCTCAATTCTTTCATAATTTTTGCTGCACGCAGAAAATTGTGCAGGGGATATTTGCTTTTCATCTCATCTATGAATCGATAATCCCTGCTGCGTATGAGCGATGCTTTACGATCATTTTCATTACTGCTTAAATAAATATGGTCAGCTAAATGAACCCATGGCTGAAGTAATCCTTCAAGACTGTCTAACCAAACAATGGTTTCAATTCCTGAAATTTCTTTCGCTTCATTGGAACGCAATCTTTTCCCATCCCATTTTTCTTTTAACTCATTGGGTCGAACCAATACCAGTACCTCTCTGTATTTCGGATCAGGATTATCAGGGAACAGGATGACCATACTATCTTCCTGCATTATACCGCTCAGCCAGTACAGATCACTGTTTTGTTTATAGGCATGGATGGCATCACCATTTCCAGGCCATTCATCATTACTCACAAAAATGGCAATTGAGTCAGATTGCATTGATTTGATAAAGCGCTGACGGTTTTTGCTAAACAATTCGGGGTTGATGGGCTGAAATTTCATCAGAATAAAATTAGATGTGCAAAATAAGATATCGCTACTGCCCACCCAATTCTGTTCTCAATAAATCCCCAGAAAGTGTAAAACTAACACCTGTTTGTAAAAAGTTTATAAACCATCTAGCTCTCGTTTGATAATTCTTAAAAATTACTCCACTTTGTGGCTAATTCATGAACAAATTCTAACATAACCGTTCACTTACGTAAAAACATCTAATCAAAAACGATTTCGGGATTTGTTTTGTTCTTACAGAGACTTTACTTTTGGCCAAGTCAACAAACCCAAACAATAGCCATGTCCATACCTACCATCTTTTTCCCGGGGCAAAAATTAGTAAAGCTCGGGTTAAAATTATCCGACAACATTCATTATCAGCTAAGCCCTGAGGAATTATGTGCCCAAACTATTGCACGGGGCCAGGGAGTTTATAATAACTCCGGAGCACTTTGCATCAACACCGGAAAGTTCACCGGCCGGGCACCTAAAGACAAGTTTATTGTTGAAGATGCCATTACAAAAGATACTGTTCACTGGAATGATTTTAACCAGCCCATTGATGAAAAGTATTTTCATATTCTCTATAAGAAGATGATGGATTATCTCGGCATCAAAAATGAAATTTGGGTGAGAGATGCTTATGCTTGTGCTGATGAAAAATACAAGCTCAACATTCGTGTCATTAATGAAAATCCCTGGAGCAATTTATTTGCTTATAATTTATTTCTCCGTCCGGCAGATGATGAACTGGAAAGCTTTGAACCCGACTGGCATATTATACAGGCACCTAACTTTTTTGCTGATCCCGAAACCGATGGTGTACGTAATGGCAACTTTGCCATTGTAAGTTTTACACACAAAATGATCTTAATCGGCGGCAGTGGTTATACGGGTGAAATGAAGAAAGGAATTTTTACTGTTCTCAACTATATTCTGCCTCAAAACAAAAATGTGTTGAGCATGCATTGCAGTGCCAATGTTGGAAAGAAAGACGATGTAGCTGTATTCTTTGGTTTGAGCGGAACAGGAAAAACAACACTCAGTGCAGATCCCAATCGTAAATTAATTGGCGATGATGAGCATGGATGGGATGAAGACTCTGTATTTAATTTCGAAGGAGGCTGTTATGCCAAGTGTATTGATTTAAGTGAGGAAAAAGAACCGGAAATTTTTCATGCCATCAAGCCCGGTGCTTTAGTAGAAAACATTCGATTTTTTGAAGGAACGAATAAAATTGATTTCAGCAATAAATCCATTACTGAAAATACAAGAGTAAGTTATCCGTTGCATTATATCAGCAATGCATTGGAGCCGGCCGTTGCAGGCTTACCGAAAAACATCTTTTTCTTAACCTGTGATGCTACTGGTGTTTTACCTCCTATTGCAAAATTAACGCAAGGTCAGGCAATGTATCAGTTCATCAGCGGATACACTGCAAAAGTTGCCGGTACAGAAGCTGGTGTTACGGAACCAAAATCAACCTTCAGTGCATGCTTTGGTGCTCCCTTTCTTCCTTTACATCCCGCAAAATATGCGGCCATGCTGGGAAAGAAAATGCAAGAACAGAAAGTGAATGTATGGCTGATCAATACTGGCTGGACGGGTGGAAGTTATGGCGTTGGCCAACGGATTAAACTTTCGTATACCAGGGCATTAATTTGTGCAGCTCTCAATGGAAAACTGAAAGAGGTTAAGTTTGAAAACATGCCCATTTTTAACTTATCCATACCCACAAGTTGTGATGGAGTTCCGTCAGAATTATTAAATCCTAAAAATACATGGAGCGATAAAGCAGCTTATGACGCAAAAGCAACGTCTTTAGCTGAGCAGTTTGTAACTAATTTCAAAAAATATGCTTCCGGCAGTGGTGAAGAAATCTTAGCCGCAGCGCCGCAAGTGTAAGTGGTCGTAATCGATTGTTTGCTAAGAACAAAAAACCCCTGCTACTCTTAGTGGGGGTTACTGTTTATTAAAAAGCGTTTGATTTAAAACAATCCGTACAACTGCGAATCGATCTTATTGATGATTTCACCAAAATGTTCTTCATTTTCGGCAAACTTGTTTTGATCTACATCTATGATCAGCAAGCCGCCTTCCTTATAATTTGCAATCCATTTGTTATAGTATTCATTCAGCTTCTTTAAATAATCCAAACGGATATTTTCTTCATATTCCCTTCCACGTTTCTGAATCTGCGCCACTAATGTTGGCACCGATGCTTTCAGATAAATCAGTAAATCAGGCGGCGATACCATTGTTTTTAAGGTAGAAAAAAAGGAAAAATAATTATCAAAGTCACGCTTGCCCATTAATCCCATATCGTGCAGGTTAGGAGCAAAAATATTGGCATCTTCAAAAATAGTTCTATCCTGAATAACGGTTTCCGTTCCACGTTGAATATCCAAAACCTGGTTTAGGCGGTTATTCAAAAAATAGATCTGCAGGTTAAAACTCCAGCGTGGCATATCCTCGTAAAAATCATTGAGGTAGGGATTGTGATCCACATCTTCAAACTGGGGAATCCATTTGTAATGCTTGGCCAGCATTTCAGTAAGCGTTGTTTTTCCGGCGCCAATATTACCGGCGATAGCCACATGTTTCGGTTTTTTACTTTTTGCCATAAATCTGATAAATTCCAATGTCCCTTATCCAAAATAGACGGACGTTCAAAGTAAAACTTCTTTTTGGATTTTGAGGGTTGAATGGATGGTTTTTTAAAAATAATTGAGCCCTATTGCCTGCCTTACAATTTCGATTGTTTTTTGCGCACTGATCCTTGCTTTTTCAGCTCCCTTCAGCATTACATTTTTTAAATACGTTTCATCATTTTGTATTGTGGCAGCCTTTTCACGAATGGGTGCTACAAACTTTGCAATATCCTCGCCCAGCTGCTTTTTTAAATCGCCATAACGGATATTGCAGTTGTTGAAGTCTTCATCAAATTTTTTCACTGTATCAGGGCTGCTCATCAACCGCATCAATTGAAAAAGGTTCTCAATATAATCGGGCTTAATGGAGTTGGGTTCAGTTGGTCCCTGATCGGTTTTAGCCTTCATTACTTTCTTTTTGATCACTTCATCTGTATCGGCGAGGTAAATGGTTGCATTTTGATTTTCACTCTTGCTCATCTTTCCCGATCCATCAAGGCTGGGAACTTTTACCAGTTCACCACCAAAATTAAATGCCAGAGGTTCTGGAAAAACTTCCCCATAACGATGGTTAAAACGATTAGCAAAGTTGCGGGCCATTTCCAGGTGCTGCTCCTGGTCTTTTCCAACGGGAACATACTTAGCCCTATGTAAAATAATATCTGCTGCCTGCAAAACCGGGTAAGTTAATAAACCCGCATTTACATTATCAGGCTGCATCCGAACCTTATCTTTAAATGTAGTTGTCTTTTCCAACTCACCCTTATAAGCCAGCATGTTTAAATAAAGATACAATTCAGCTGTTTCAACAATATGGCTCTGGCAGTAAAGAGCTACTTTATCAGGATCCAATCCACAGGCAATATTTTCTGCAAAAACCCTTTTCACATTTTCTCTCAACTCTTTTGTGTCAGGATGAGTGGTTAATGAATGCCAATCGGCCACCATGAAATAACATTCATACTGCTCCTGCATTTTTACATAGTTCTGCATTGCACCAAAGTAATTTCCCAGGTGTAAGTAACCTGTGGGGCGAATACCACTCATTACAATTTCTCTCTGTGTACTCATAACTTTTTTCTTTTCAACCTAACCGGTAAGGCGGCGAAGATAATGAGAGTTTTGTATGCAGAAACCCTGCATTTTTATTCCATATAATAATTGTATTTATATAAAAAAATCCCCTTGCCGGCAAGGGGATTTTTTTATCGAATAAATAAAATGATTAATAACTTCTCAATTTCAATTCAACTCTGCGGTTTTTTGATTTACCTGCAGCAGTTTTATTATCTACAAGCGGACGGTCGGAACCAAAACCAGCTGAAGTTAAGCGTGAACCTTCAATACCCTGTGCTACCAAATAAGCTTTTACTGCTGCAGCACGGTTATCAGACAAGATTTGGTTTTTAGCCGCATCGCCTGTATTATCAGTATGTCCT